>JAGGUS010000177.1 GCA_021158375.1 Thermoprotei archaeon | reverse complement strand
TCATCATTCTTCAGGCAGGGAGGCCACAGGTCATCGCCCTGCTCAGTAAAGGGTGTGCTCATCATGTTTCAGGATCAGTGCTCATCACTGCTATAACTTATCTGTTTGAGGACTAGTTTATTTATTTTAGCACAATTATTAAGGCAGTATAAATTCCACTTCTATCAATAAACTTAATTATGACATCCTTCACTTCAGTTAATGGATTAATAGCTTACTGACTAATGGTGATAGAAGTACTGTAACTAATGAGAATAACGTTATTGCTGAATATATTGATTGCGAGATAAGGCCTAGATCAAGTCCAAGTTTAGCGCCTGCTATGATCAGGCTTAGTCTAGTACTATGCAATATCCCCATTATGGCTCCTACTCTTATTGGTATCTTCATAAATGTTGATGTAATAAGCACTCCTAATACCTTTCCTCCTATTCCTGTAAGTAAAAGTAAGAGTATAAGATCTACATTCCCTTGCCTGATTAGTAATGGTATATTTACTGCTGCTCCCGCGACTATGAAAAAGAATGGTATGAAGAAGCCATAACCAAGTCCAAGTAGTTTTTCCCTAATTGTATCCCCCTCTTCTGTAACCTCCGAAATTATTAACCCTGCAAGAAACGATCCCAAGATAGCATGAAACCCTAAAAATTCAAAGAATCCTGCTATTATTATCGTTAATGCTAAACAGAACCTTACTTCCTGCTTAAAGTGTGATTCACTTGCAATCCATCTAGTTAAGTACTTCTTTATTCTCGTCTTGCTTATTATTAGAGGTATCACGAATAAAGCAACTATCGCGACCGAAGATATTGTTAGTGATGAATACGGAGTTCCTCTCTCTATTTCGAGCGATATAGTTAAGACAAACATGCTTAGCGCGTCAACTATCAATGCTGATTCGAGTATCAATCTCTTCATCTCTTCATTTATTTTTAATTCTCCGACAACTGAAATCACTATCCCTACAGATGTAGTTGAGAGCAACGTACCCATTAGTATGCTACTTATACCATATGTCTTTCCTACTATAACGCCCAGTATGAACGGTGTTATGAACGATGCAATTGCTATAGCTATGCTCTCCCTTCTAAATCTTCTAATACCCATTTCAAGTCCTGCTAAGAATAGTAAAAAGATAAGTCCTAAATTTGCCATTACATCTAGATATGTATCTGTTGTTAACAATTTAAGACATGATCTTCCTAACATTATCCCTATAATGACCTCTATCGCTACAAGTGGCATCTTAATCCTTCTTGCTACTATTACTGCTATCAATGCCAATACTAACACTAATCCTATTGAGAGCAATATAGAACTCATCTCATATCACTCTAGAGGCAGTCTATTTAAAGATGAGTTGTAAATAAACGTTTTGGTCGTATATCATGTTTCTTACTTGTATATTCCTATTTGATATCAAACAAGAATCAACTACAATCTGTTATTTACACTTAAAGAAGTGGGAATCACATATATGTATGTGACTTTCTAAATGAATAACAGCTTCTCCATATACTGCCTTTAAGTTTTCTATCTCAAGCACTTCCTCAGGTTTGCCTATTCTGTAGAAATGTCTATTTAATAGCAATACTGTCTTTGTGTATGGTAAAAGCATGGTTGGATCATGCGTTGCCACTATAACTAACCTATGTATGGAGAGCCTACCTATTAAATCTGCTAGTTCTTTCTTTCCCTTTGGATCTATGCTTGAGAGCGGTTCGTCCATTAGGAGTATTGGCGGATTATGTATTAGAGCTCTGGCTATAAGAGCTCTTTGTCTCTGTCCTCCACTTAATTCTCTTATTGGCTTTTTCCATGCTTCCCTTTCCAATCCTACGAGTTGCAATATTCGAGCTATCTCTCTCTTATCATTTTCTGAAGTTATCCTAGGCCACCTCTTATGTAGCTGACGTGACATAAGTATGTACTCCCATGTAGATAAGGGGTATTCTTCGATTTCAGTTAAGACTATCTGTGGAACATATCCTATTTTACGGCCTGCCTTTAAAGGATTTCCTGTTACATCTTCTCCGTCTATAAGTATCGTTCCCTTAGCTGGCTTTACAAGGCCTAAAATTGTTCTAAAGAGGGTCGATTTCCCTGCTCCATTAGGGCCTAATACTTGGACTAAACCTGGCCCTTTGAATTCTGCATTTAAGTCTTTCAGTATTATCTCTCCATTATAGTCCACTGTGATGTCTATTAGCGTTATCCTATGCCCTTGCATCTAGATCACCTATATGAATTATGGACAGAGTAAGATATTTATCTATGCACATCTATTTTAATTTATGCTCTTAAATGTGCACAGTGGTGCATCAAGATGAAATCCTTAGTAGTAATCACTTTATTCATTATGTTGATATCATTCTTAACTTTGCTTGCTGTAATACCGAATGTAATTAAATCTTCTGAGAGAGGATTATACATAGTGGTTACCTTCCCTAATTTAAAGTATGATGTTGAACTTATAACGTGTAAAGATGATACAGTGGTCTGGATAGCCCCTCCAGGTGTCGATCCTCATAGTTACCAGCTCACGCCTAAGAATGTAATAGACCTCAAGAAGGCTGACGTTATAATCTCATCAGCACATGTACCCTTTGAGCTAGAAATCCGAGACTTGGTACAGCGAGGAGAAATTAAGGGAATACTAATAGAGATTCCCAGAATCCCTGACATAAAGATACTTAAAAATCCTGCTACGGGTGAGTTTAACTTTCATATGCCTATTTATGATCCGTACAATTATAAAATATTTTTAAGGCATATAACCTCCATCTTTTCTCAACTAAGGCCTGATAGGGCTAAAACGTACGAGAAGAATCTTAATAAAGTATTAAAAGAGATAGACTACATAATAGAGAAAACACCAAAGCTAAACGTCACTGCAGTCATTGATGCTCCCCCTCTACAATATGCTATTTCATGGCTTGGCGTTAACGTAAAATATGTCTTGATAAAGGAACATGGCGTCCCTGCTACTCCTAAAGATATAGATAGGATAGAATCCGCTATGGCTAGCGGTGAGATCCAATTAGCTGCTGTTCAAAATCCTCCTCCCTCCTTATCCTCTATAATACTGCATGATATGGCCCAGAAATATGGAATCCCAATAATCTATGCCCCTCCTCCATCGCTTACTAACAGCACATTGACTAAATTAAGGTATATTTCAAGGCAAGTTCTGGTTATGAAGTTCATTGAACACCATAGAATAGTTATATCTCGTACACATATAAAATGGATCCTTACAATGCTCTCAGCTGGAATTACTTATGGTTTTCTCGGCCCCGTGATTGCTGTCAGAAAGTTACGTTTCTTATCTACTGCTGCCTCTCATGCCGCGCTCTTAGCTGTAGCTATGGCAATAGTCGCTACGAATACCTTACATGCGCTTAATGAATACGTATGGGCTGTAATCTTCTCCCTTCTATTGATATACGTTGTAGGTTATATGATTTATAAAGGGATATCACCCGACACCGCAACATCTATATTCGTTTCTCTATCAGCTTCCGCAAGTGTCTTAATGATGTATTTTGTATTGACTAGATACTCTGTAGGTGTAAACCTATGGGCCTTTATCTTAGGTGATCCATTATTGGCTCGTTGGACTGACGTTATATTTGGCTTGATTATTGCTACTGTAACTGCCATAGCGATAATTTTGACGTATAAAGAGAACATATGTATTGGCATCTCTAGGGACTGTGCTTTAATATCTGGCATAAAGGTAGCTTTTTATGATTGGCTAATATACACGCTCATAGGATTAGCTTCTATAGCTATGATAAGGATAGTAGGTTTCATTCTTGAACATGTCCTCCTCTTGCTTCCTGCCGCTATTGCCATACTCTTTTCACGTAGCGCTAAAATGGTATTGAATCTAAGCGTGGCGATCAGTATTACATCAAGTCTACTAGGTCTCGTCCTCGGTATTATATTAAACCAAGCACCTTCTGGAATTACAGGTATAATACTTTTACTTATATATGGAATATTCATCATATTGATGAGACGAGGTGTAAAATAAATGAGTGCTCATCATGGTAGGAAGAGACGTTTCGGCATATCAGTTCCGGAGTTCGTAGCAGAGCAAATAGATGCTCTCTCTAAGAGGCTTGAAGCAAATAGATCAAGCTTAATAAGTGAGGCCATAATAGAGTACCTTCAAGATAGAGGCCATTATCTAACTCCTCATCAATGTAAGGGCATACTAATAGTAACAGGCGAGGTTGATACTTCCTCACTCATGGATCTAATAAGAGAGTGTCATGATGTCGTGCGTAATTATAGTCACATACATATAGATAACGATTGCATTAACGTGATAGTAGTTTCAGGATTTTCAACAAGAGTTGCATATTTTCATAAAAAGTTAGCTTCTTTAAAAAATTGCTCGGTTCGTTTTATCCCTCTATGCCATTGCATAGGAAAATAGAGCCATGAGGGAAGAAGCCACTATTATCTTAAATCGAGAACTACTGCTAACGTTTCATTCTTCTTATTTAAAAGTAGTTCATACGCTTTTTCAACATCTTCAAGTGAAACTACATGCGTTATAAGATGTCTAACCCTTATTACTCCATCCAATAATAACCTAAAGAATAGTTCTACGTTCCTCTTCCTAGTCCATGGATAATAAGGAGTCTCGAATAATGGCTGGCTTGAGAAATGAGTTCC
>JAGGUS010000161.1 GCA_021158375.1 Thermoprotei archaeon | reverse complement strand
TAAAGTACTTGAGAATAGTATAAGATACTACTTAAGAGCCCAAGCTCATGAAACTGTTGGCGCAGTTGCTCTTGACTCAGATGGTAACTTAGCTGCCGGAGCCTCTACAGGAGGTATTTGGCTGAAAATACCAGGAAGAATAGGAGATAGCCCAGTACCAGGTGCTGGATTTTATGCTGATATGCACGGAGCAGTCTCTGCAACTGGAATAGGGGAAGTTATTCTAAGAACATGTGCATGTATTAGAGCGTGTACGTTAATGGCATTAGGATTAAATGCAGAAGATGCAGTTCGCTCAGTAGTTAACTACGTTACTGAGATATTCGGTAAGGACAATATAGGCATGGTAGCAGTTGACTCAAAGGGAAGGATAGGATGCGCTTACAATACGGAGGGCATGGCAAGAGCATACATGAAAGAT
Organism: Thermoprotei archaeon; assembly: GCA_021158375.1. GTDB lineage: Archaea > Thermoproteota > Thermoprotei > QMSL01 > B3-G16 > B3-G16. The sequence goes on along the minus strand of JAGGUS010000161.1, from coordinate 2,330 downwards.
GGAATATCTGAACCAGTAGTTAAGATCCTTTCATGAGGTTTATTTAATCTAGTATTGATCCTAGATCTATCTGCCATACTGAGAAGCCAGGAAGCCTCTTAACGTTATATTTGAATATGTCAAAGCTTATTTTAGCGCTCTCGGTCTTCTTTACATATTTTATTACTACAGAATTCACGCCCTGCTTTAAGGTAACATCTATTCTATACATTAGTGGATGCCATATGTAGCTACCTTCGTACTTACCTAAAAATCTTCCATTAGTCCATACCTTAATGGGGCCATTAGCACCTATTACTAGCGTTACTTGTCGTTCATCAGGACAGTAAAACTTATGGTATAAATAAACAGCATACTCCGTTTTAACCGGAAAGTATTCGTCAAGGGGTATTAAGCTCGTGGGTGCAGATATCTCCTCACAATTTTTAAAGAGAGCATCAAGGTCTTGTGAAGAGAGGAGCGCCTCATCAATATACTCTTCGTCTATACTGGCCCTATCCTCATATGGAGCTATGCCCTTCCAAAACGGGCCTATAACTTTCCATAGCCTTGCACCACATAAACCAAACGCTTTCCGTATTGTAGTACCATCGCTGAGTTGAAGAACTGCAGTTATTATATTTTTATCCCATAGTATGCCAGTTGATGGTGCCTTTACCTTAAAATTCACAGACGACCTTTCATTAGCTTCTAGGATTATATGAAGTGGTTCAGATGCAGACCATCCTTTAGGAACTTCAAGACTTAATACACCACTTATGCTGTAATGTAAGTTGTTCTTTAGAATTACTGCTATATCTTTCTCCTGACCTTTTCTAATGGCAGGTAATCCTAAGTAATCTATTTGTACTTCAATGGGGGGTGATCTTCTATTAAGCCTGATAGAAGTGTGTACTTTAGGTGCATTCGTTATCTCTACTTTATCGTTAATAACTTTTGTCGCGAGAATTCCTACATCACATGTCTCCCTCGCCAAGTAGGATATCCTATAGCTCTTCCTAGGAAGGTCAAATCCCATTACGAATTCATCATTAAGAGGAGCTTTCCATTTCTCAGGAATCCCATCGGCGCCAAGTATAGCGCCTAAAATAGCACCAGCAGTAGCACATGTACAATCAGTATCATATCCAGAATTTATGGCTATTAACATCGTCTTACTGAAATCATAATTGCCCCAAAGTAGAGCTATTAGTGTGAAGCCTACATTTTGGAAAACGGATGTGAAATCAGGGCTTCCGAACTTCTTTAATACTTCGCTTCTAGCATCCTTCCATGGAAGGCCTTTCTTCCAGCATTTAAGGACTAGGCTTATCAGGTTGTATAGTCGTGAGTTCTTCGGAACGTAATTTAGCCCTATGTGTATTAATTTCTCAATATCATCTTCAAAGAAAACCATAGATTCTATTGCGGAGTAGAACTTCTCAGCCCAAACAGAATTCCGATGGTGGTCTAATACGCCATCCATTTCCGCATATTTAGTTGCGAGATCTGGATTCCCGGGAAATATAAATCCCCATATCTCAGATCGTATAGGACAGCCCATCGATTCACAGAAGTACTCATTATCGAACCAACCCGAAGTAGGCGGATCTATTCCCCTTAGGAAGTTCTTAAGGAAACGACCATATTCATTAAACCAATACCAGCAATGCTCAATCCATTCTTCCGCCAAATCCCGACTTGTTATAAACAATCCTCGTTGCTGAATCGTATGAAGCCATAAAACCTGTAGATCTAAATCATCATTAGGTGGTATTTCCTTTGGAAAGACGTTTTCTTCAGTAAAGGAGTGAAGTTCTTTCTTACCCTCAACTTGTGTACCTATAACCCCGCCTATACACTTACCAAGCCATCCTCCATATACCTTACTGAAGTAGGTAGAGTAGCTCAATTTCATTTTCATACTAAAGAAATGTCATCTCCTGGAAATTTAAGCTTATATAGGATATGTCATTTTAGTAATGGCTAGTGATGAAGATGAAGCTAATACCGAGAACGAAACTAATATACAAGTTTAGCCCATGGAATAAGCCCGTTGAGCGTGCTTCTCCTGGCGAGTTCCTAATATTTGAAACAATAGATGCTTTAGGAGGTCAGATAAAAGATGAGAGTACTACTCTTGATAGCATAGATTGGGGGAAAGTTAACGGCTCTACAGGACCAGTTTATATTGAAGGAGCCGAGCCAGGAGATACGTTAATAGTAGACATTTTAGATATTAGGGTGGATAACCGTGGTGTTATTGTTATAGTTCCTGGCCATGGTATTTTAGGCAAAAGAAAGGAGTACAAACCTAAAGTGAAGATCGTTAATATAGAGGGTAATTTCGT
>JAGGUS010000049.1 GCA_021158375.1 Thermoprotei archaeon | reverse complement strand
CCTATCCTATGATTATATTGGAAGTAAATGAGGCGCATTCTTGTACTGTACGTCGATAGAGATGATGATATAGGTGTAAAAGCTAAGATAAAGACTCCCATAATTGGTAGAGAAGATAATCTAAAAGCTGCCTTATCCTTCGCTTTAAGTGATCCTGAGGACTCTGATGTAAATGCTCTTTTTGCTGCCATCCAGCTTTTCGACTCCCTTAAAAAGCAGAGAGACGTAATATGTGAAATTGCGACGATTTCTGGTTCGCCTAATGGCGGAATAGAAGCTGACTTAAGAATACGTGAGCAGTTAGATGAAGTGCTTAATAGATTTAAGCCTGACGGTGTAGTATTAGTTTCAGATGGTGTTGATGATGAGCAAGTAGTCCCCATAATTCAAAGCAAAATCCCCATAGTTTCAGTAAGACGCGTAGTTGTAGTACAATCCCGCGGTGTAGAGGAGACGTATATGGTATTGGTAAAATACCTCAAGAAACTCTATGAGGATCCACGATACAAAAAGGTAGCATTAGGCTTTCCAGGACTTATGATCCTAGTATTATCATTACTTGCTGCATTTAACTACCTCGAGTATGCCACTCTTGCATTAGGCATAATCCTCGGTTTGTTTATGATATTAAAGGGATTCTCTCTAGATGAAAAGATAGCTCTTTATCATAAAAGGCTTGAGACTTGGTGGAGATCAGCACCATTATTATTCTTCACCACGTTTATATCAATAGTGTGTATAATAGTTGGTCTCTACGTAGGCATTTCTGGAGCTATAGCTAGCAGAACATATGGGCTATCATATGCACTTGGAATGTTCATACTATCACCAGATCCTAATGCAGTCCTTCACTCTATTGATATTTTCGTGGCCTCTGCCATGATTGCATTGCTAGGTAGATTGCTTCACTCCTGGTTAATTTCAAGTGGTGAGACGTATTGGCAATACATCACTGGCATAGTTTTCATAATGTTCAGCAGGCAGATCTTTCTTGAGCTAGGTTTATTACTACTTGGAATTGGGAGTCTAATAATACTACTCTATTGGGTGATAATAACTGTAATAGTATCCGCTTTTCTAACGGTGTTCTTCGTAATAAGGGAGCGCTTGAAGAAGAGCCTTCATAAGAAATGATCCGTAAAATTTATAGACTATTCCGCGTATCAGTGATGGGGTATCTATGCCCATTTACCATGGTAGGGATTTAAGAAAGCCATCAGGAGGCATAAGACGGCCGCATAGAAAAGTTAAGAGAAAAGCCCTTATGGGTCGTTTGCCAACCGAGACCATAGTCGCCCCAAATGAAGAGCGAAGGCGAATAAGAGTACGTGGAGGGAATTATAAAGTTCGTTTAGTTAAGGCGTTATATGCGAATGTGACAATACCCTCCCAAGGCGTAACAAAGCGTGTTAGAATCCTTAGAGTAGTAGAGAATCCAGCAAGTCAAGATTATTCTAGACGAGGAATAATAACAAAAGGTGCTATAATTCAAACGGAACTAGGACGAGCAAGAGTTACCTCAAGACCAGGACAGGATGGTGTAGTGAATGCAGTCCTACTTGAGGAGAAGGCCACCGCTTAGTATTATCTCAGTTAAGGGCTAGGAGGAGGCATGTTTGAGTAGGCATAAAGGATATATTGTAGTCTGGCCTGTGTATTTTGATTCTGAACGTTCAAGAAGTGAAGGTAGGAAAGTGGCTAAGGAGTTCTCTATTCCTAATCCCTCCTTAGATGAGATAATTAAGGCCTTAGAAAGACTAAACATAAAGTATGTAGTTGAGAAGGATAAATTATACCCCAAATTTTGGTGGTTTTATAAGGGAAGAGTCCTAGTTGAGAAGCGCATGAGTAAAGCGGAATTACTAAGGACAATAGGCAGAACTCTAAAGGATATCCGTGCTGCAAAGATTAAACGTAAGTAAAAGTTATTAGCTCAGATGGCTATTACTCTCGCTCTTGTATTTTACATTATGTATTTTCTTCATAATCTTATGATTCGAAAGAGATATAAGTGATTTAACTGCTTTATTCTTAGCCCTCGGGGATGCAATGTGAATTTACTTGGTACAGCGCTTCACGTCTCTAGATCTGGGCGTCTTATTGCTAGATCAAGGCGTCTAGTACCTCTCCTATCTAAGGTTTATGATTCTAAACTTAGTGAGATAGGCGTCGTGGCTGACGTTTTTGGACCTGTAAACGCTCCATACGTAGCTATAAAGGTAAAGGAAGGCGTTGATCCTAAGAAGTGTGTAGGTTCTCGTCTGTATTACCGACCCCCACCTTCTCGAACCAGAAGAAGACCTCGTATTAGATCCCGTAAGAGGAAGAAATAGGTGTGATTATTATGAAAAATAGGTTAAATAGGGGGAGAGACGACCCTACTGAGGAGACATATGAAGGCTTCATATCTGGAGCATATGGGGGTACCTGTCCTGTATGTGGAAGTAATTTATTGATATATGATGCAGAGCACGCTGAAATTAAGTGCCTGAACTGTGGTACCGTCATAGCGGAGCATTTAGTAGATTTAGGTCCTGAATGGAGAGCTTTTGATGAAGAGCAACGTGAAAGAAGAACACGCGTTGGTGCTCCTACCACTTTAACTATACATGATAAAGGCCTCTCAACAGATATCGATTGGAAGAATAAAGATGCTACTGGAAAGAAACTAAGCCTTCAGAGACGTCTTCGGGCTCAACGCTTGCGTTTGTGGCAGCGCAGAGTTCGTGTATCAGATTCCTTTGAAAGGAGCCTAGCTGTAGCCCTAGCTGAGATCGATAGAATAGCCTCAATGTTGGAGCTTCCAAGAGACATAAGTGAGACAGCTTCACTTATATGTCGTATTGCCATGCAGAACCATATAGCAAAAGGCAGATCAATTGAAAGTCTAGCTGCAGCCTGCGTTTACGCTGCCTGTAGAATAAACAAAATACCCCGCACCCTTGATGAGATCTCCTCAGCTTCAAGAGTATCTAAGAAGGACGTTGGCAGAAGTTATAGATCTCTTGCAAAAACAGTTCTCAACAGCGTATCTAAGGTGCCACCAGCAAATCCGATAGACTATATACCTCGCTTAGTTAACCAGCTAAACTTACCCGGCGAAGTACAGACTAAGGCAGTTGAGATAATAAATTCCGCTATGAACTTAGGCATAACTAGCGGGAAAGGGCCAATGGGACTAGCTGCTGCAGCAGTCTATTTAGCATGCGTTCTTCTAAACTTTAGGAAAACCCAAAGAGAGATTGCGCAAGCTGCTGGCATAACCGAAGTAACCGTTAGGAATAGGTATAAAGAACTCGTGGAGCAACTCCAGTTTACAATATTCCTATAGGCACTTCAGATTGCAACTATATACTCTCTATTTTTTATTTAAGAAATCTTTAAAGTAATGTATTCCCTATATTTATGTTATAGGGGCTTGGGATTGAGCAGATCAGTACTACTAGAGGAGCGTATTCTATCCTTACTGCAAAAAATACATGATCCGATACCGCAGTCGCAGATAGCTAGGGTGCTAAATGTCGATTCTCGTCTAGTATCAAGGGCCTTAGCTAGGCTCGCTCGTAGCGGTAAGATAAGGCGAAATTATGTAATGTTAAATGGCCGTCGCCTCCTCGTAGTATACCCTCTAAAGACTGAAAAGCCGACTGAAATATCCGATATACCCTGCCTCTTCTGCCCTAATATAGATCGTTGCGGATTAGGCCAAAGCTACGATCCTACTAAGTGTCCTAAACTTACTGCTTGGCTTTTAAAGAATGCTCGTAAAGAAGATTAGTTATATCTTCAGGTTTAGCATCAGTCTTAAATCCCTTCGGATTGAAGTGCGTTAAGCTTGCTCTATAACCATTATTCACTAAAATTTCGATTATATGCTTGGGGCTAACTTCATTCTTAGTTGCTCTCAAAATAAAAGCTTCATCTACTCTATAGTAATAAGGAGGCATCTCTACTTCATCGTGAAGTCTATCTAATAATTTTCTAATCCTTCTATAACTACCAATTTCTTTTTTTCTAAAGTCAACCTCTTCGATTACTGCCTTTATGAATTCGTTTTCTGCTATTCTTCCTAACCATAAAGGCCCTGCAATTAGAGGGCTTCCATTACAAATAGGGCATTTAGCTTCTCCAGCGGGAATAATTCCTTTCTTCAACCATCTCATACCACAATTCGGACAATAAAACACATAGCCTATCTCATCTAAGAGCCTATCAACTTGCGATATACTTCTCGACATTATGAAATAACATCTAAAATAGTGATCCATATAGTAGGCCAGAACTGGGATGAGGGCTACTTCGAGAAGCGCTCCTTCACGTATTATACTGGCTATTAATATCCTTAAGCCTATTTCTCTCGAGAATGGACTTCTTATACTATACGCAAAATATCTTCTCTTACACGTCATTGGATAAACTCCTACTAATGGGGCTAAGTCCGTAGCAGTAACTGCCAGAAGCCCTTTATGCTTAAGTGCACGAATAGCATTTTGTATGAAATATATAGGACTTCCGAAGGGATCTATATCAATAACATCGAATCGAAGATCCTTCTGAGCATACTTGAGAAGCAACCTATTAGCTTCATTCTTATACACCTCGATCCTTCCAGTAAGTCCATTAATAAACGCATTAAGCCTGGCTATTTTTACTGCTAGATCGCTTATATCACTCATTATTATTTTATGAGCATTTTTTACTTCCAGTGCATATCTAACTCCTCTTACACCAGTAGCGCATAACGGTTCGCATATGGTCAATTCACCCCTAGAATGGGCCTTCTTATATGCTATGGCACATACTATTGCAAGATCTCTATTTGCTTCCATTATCGGATTATAGAACACCGGTGCTCTAGCAGGATCTATATGACCGTATTTATCAGCGTACTCCTCCAATCTCGGGACGATTATATCTGCCATACCTTCTTTCACGATTTTTAATTTTATACCTAGTATCTCTTCAAGTTCTATAAGTCTCTTCTCTCTCATCATATCTTTCATCTTAATGCTATTAACTTTAATTGAAAGCAAGCTTTAATCCCTACTAGTTAATCATTTAATTCGATGCCTACAAGACATATATTCCTAACGGGCCCTCCTGGCATAGGTAAGACTACCGTCATAATGCGCACGGTCTCCCTCCTAAGGCAAAATGGTATTTCTGTAGGTGGTATGATAACAAACGAGATTAGAGAAGGTAGATCTCGTGTTGGCTTCGAGATAATAGACATATTTAACAATAAAAAAGGTATACTCGCTCATGTAAAATATAGAACTGGTCCTAGAGTTGGAAAATACAGAGTTAATATTTCTGATCTCGAGAAAGTAGGAGTAAATGCAATAATGCATGCAATAGAGAAGTGTGATGTGATTGTTATTGATGAGGTGGGTAAGATGGAGTTATTCTCACCTAAATTCGTTAAGGCTGTAGAGGAAGCTCTGGCATCCAATAAGATAGTCCTGGGTACAGTTCATATGAGGGCAT
>JAGGUS010000106.1 GCA_021158375.1 Thermoprotei archaeon | reverse complement strand
GATTTTATCAAAAACTTAGTTTTAGAGGAGAGGTTACTCTATAAGCAATTAGAGAGAGTTCTCTCAAAGTGGAGTAAGTTAATTAGAGGTGGTCTTTAATGGAGCCAACAGCGACTAATATCCCGTTAGCATCGGAGCCAACAACTAAGTTTATAGAATTCCTAAGGTCATTTAAAGATCCTACGGGGAGGATTAAGTATAGAGAGCGCATCAGAAGAATGATCTTATTGAAACAGAGGAGCTTAATAATAGATTTCCCTGATTTAATGGTGTATGATCGAACGCTTGCAACATCCCTCCTTGAAGCGCCAAACGAATACATCCCCGCGTTAAATAGAGCTATAGCAGAGGTAGTTAAGTTAGATGATATAGAGTACGGTAGCTCTACTACTTTTTACGCTCGCCTTCGAGCGCTCCCTGAAACCATACCTCTTAGGGATTTAAAGGCAGAGCATATAGGGAAATTAGTCATGATAGAGGGCATTCTAACACGAGCTAGCCCTATAAGACAGCTCTTAGCGGAAGCAGTGTATCAGATAGGCGATAGGGAGGAATACCTTAAGGTCGAAAGTCCATTAGAGCAAGTAACTTTACCAGGACCCAAGAAGAAAGTAAAGCTATTGCTTGAAAGATGTAAGTTCATAGATTGGCAGAAACTTACAATTCAGGAAAAACCAGAAGATTTACCTCCTGGGCAACTTCCTAGAAGTATAGATGTAGTCGTTACTGAAGATCTAGTGGATAAGGCTAGACCAGGAGATAGAGTCTCTGTCATTGGTATAGTTAAAGTATATCAGGAAAAGCCATCCTCTATTTCATCGTTTTCAATATACATAGAGGCAAATAACATAGAAGTGGCCGAAAGTGGACTAGAAGGTGTTGAGATAACTCCAGAGGATGAGAAAAAGATCCTTGAGTTAGCTAAAGATCCGGATATATATAAAAAGATAATAAACAGTATAGCCCCTTCGATTTATGGTAATAAGGATATAAAGGAGGCTATCGCATATCAACTCTTCGGCGGTGTGCCTAAAGTATATCCCGATGGAGTTAGGGTAAGAGGGGATATTCACATACTCCTCATAGGGGATCCGGGAACAGCTAAGAGCCAATTATTGAAGTATGTAGCAAGACTGGCACCTAGAGGTATATATACTTCAGGTAAAGGTTCTACTGCAGCAGGTCTTACAGCAGCTGTAGTTAGAGATAAGACTAGCGGTGAGTTCTATCTTGAAGCAGGAGCATTGGTATTAAGTGATAAGGGAATCGCCTGCATAGATGAGCTAGATAAAATGAACCCTCAGGATAGGGTGAGTATGCATGAAGCAATGGAACAACAGACTATAAGCATAGCTAAGGCGGGTATTGTAGCAACTCTTAATGCTCGATGTGCAATACTAGCTGCAGCGAACCCTCGTTTTGGACGATACATACCTGAGAGGGGGTTTAACGAGAATATAGATGAGAAGAAATTACCGCCTACAATATTATCTCGTTTCGACTTAATATTCGTAATAAGAGATGTACCTGACGAGAAAACAGATGCGGAGCTAGCAGATCACGTCCTAGATCTTCAAAGTGGAAATGAAGAGAGAATAGGAGAGATAATACCTCCAGATTTGCTCAGGAAATATATTGCTTATGCTAGAGAGAATGTCCATCCTAGGCTCTCAGAAGAGGCTAAAAGGAAGATAAGGGAATTCTACTTAGAGATGCGTAGTAAGGCAAAAGGCGGTTTATCGCCAGTTCCAATAACCCCCCGACAGTTAGAGAGCTTAGTGAGGCTCACAGAGGCTAGGGCAAGAATGGCTTTAAGGGAAATCGCAACTGCAGAAGATGCGGAAGCAGCTATAAGACTTATGAAAGTATGTCTCTCGAAAGTAGGTTATGATGAGGAAACAGGTGCAATAGATATAGACATAATAATGGTAGGGAAACCTAGGAGTCATCAAGAGAGACTTGCAACATTAACCAGTATAATAAAGAAGCTCGAAGAAGAGTACGGTGGAGAGCCTGTATCGGTAGAAGAGATATATAGAGAGGCAGAACTTAAGGATATACCTAGAGAGTTCGTTGATAAGGGGCTTAAGTATTTAATGGAGGAAGGCGTAATATATGAACCGAGGCCTGGCTATATCAAGAGGACGAGTTCATGAAGATCGATGAACTTCCATTACCTCGAGAAGCAATTGAAATGCTTAAGAGTAGAGGGATAAGGACACTTTATCCGCCTCAACAAGAAGCAGTAAAGGTAGGTCTGCTTAATGGGGAGAACCTCGTAGTCTCAATACCTACTGCTGCTGGTAAGACGTTAATAGCGGAACTAGCAATAGTAAAAAGGCTTCTTGAGGAAGGAGGAAAGGCACTATACATGGCGCCATTAAGGGCTTTAGCAAGTGAGAAATACGACGAATTCTCAAGATACTATCCTAAGCTAGGGCTTAAGGTCGCACTATCGCTCGGCGACTACGATTCTTCGGATCCATGGCTTATGAAATACGATGTAATAGTTGCTACTAATGAGAAAGTGGACAGTTTAATAAGGCATGGAGCCCCATGGCTGAAGGATGTAAGGGTTATAATAGCCGATGAAATACACCTATTAAACGACGCTCAACGAGGCCCTACATTAGAGGTCGTCCTAACTAGAATAATGCAGTTAAGGCCTGATGCTCAAATAATAGCTTTAAGCGCTACTATAAGGAACTCTGATGAACTTGCTAAATGGCTTAATGCAAGATTAGTAAAGAGCGATTGGAGGCCAGTTCCGCTTAAAGAAGGGGTATACTATAATGGAAACATATTCTTCAATAAGGGGGATTCTACAGAAGTTAAAGTCAGAACTAGAAATCCAGTTATAGATCTTTGCGTAGATTCGTTAAAGAATGGAGGGCAAGTTCTGGTATTTGTTAGTACAAGACATAGTGCAGTAGCTACAGCGAGAAGGCTTAAATCTCATGTAGTTAAACTCCTTACATCACAGGAGAAGCGAAGTC
>JAGGUS010000229.1 GCA_021158375.1 Thermoprotei archaeon | reverse complement strand
TTAATGTAGGTATGAGACATACTAAGAGGAGCTTCCTATTCGATAATATCCTCCGCCACAGTGAGCTATACAGGTATAGAAAGCCCTTCCCGGTATAAGTTGCTTCCCTTTTAGAGGAATACTTTTTGAGCGCGAGTAATATAGAGAGAATGGCATTGCCTAAAAGGAATATACCGAGTGCAGGCGATAGGGAGAATTTGAAGAGAAGAGCGTTATACAATTTGTTAACGTTAGGCGTAAATTCGATAACCCCCCTTGAGCAAAGGATAGGACTTATTAAGGTATATAGAGCCATTCCTGTAACCATTAAGCTTAACGATGTATTAGCACTCAATATGTAGCCTAAAGCCATGAGACCTAAGTTAAAAGATATTACGAGAGGTATATTATATGGGAGATAGGGGGAGAGATTAATTGTCATTAGATCCTTACTGAGTATAAATGAAGATATCTTAATCAGTAACGTAACAATTAGTCCAATCACTAAGGCCTTTATGGCCTTATTAACTAATTCGCCACCCCTATCGCATGCATGTATTAAGGAGACGGACATAGCGATGTTAGGGAAAACCATTCTCTCCTCCGAAGCAAGATCGTTCCCAATGACATAGCAGAATACAAGACCTAATATTGTTGATAACATCTCGAGTGTGAATAACATTGCTATTGGAGGTAACCAATATTGGATACTTAAGATCTTATTTGCCACTATCTCCCTTGGAGGAAGAAGCCATGACGGAAATGAAGCATCCTCGAACCGCTCTACAGCAAAAATCGCAATGCCAAGCACCCAATACGCTGGTAAGGAACTCGTGCTTATGATATAAATTAAGGACATCTCCCTTAAGGATAGGCGGTTAGTACTTAAGCGGTTAAGGAGAGCATGAGCTATAAGGACAGCCAGTACGCCTATGCTGATACCAATTCCAAAGTTTATCCCTAAATACGTGTTTATGCAAGTGTTTAGGAGTGCGAAGAAGAGACCTAAGACTATTGCTCGCAACGTAAATCCGCTCCACGCCATCGATTTCCACCAGCGTCACTATAACAGGTGTACTGTTCAGTTATATAAGATTAACATGATAGATCTGCACAACTAATGGCATATCCTCTTTAATTAGATTTGAGAAGGACGCTTAAAGAGGAGAAGATGAAGGTAAAGAAAAAGAATTAAGATAATTTACCTATAATTTCCGAGCCTTTCTCCCCTTACGTATAGTAACTAACGTTGCAACAGTGGCGATTATTACAACGTGGATTGTTAGTAATAGGAAGTTTGGAATGATCTTCTTATGGGAATTCATAATTCCTTGAGATTCAGCAAGTAGTATCGTACCATTATTAGCTAGGAATTTAGCAATGTATGAGACGATATGGGTACTAAATCTGTTGAAATTTTAAGGTATTAAGATAGGAGTACCGGCGAGCGCAATAGTAATCTTTGAGTGAGAGCCGTGTACGCAAAGAAGCTTATGCTATACATAGGTGCTTATAATAGCGCTTATAGCAACATTAGCATTCAGCATAGAGGTTAAAGCTCAAGAAGCCTCATTAATTGAACCGTAATCACCGTAAGAGCTAGAGTTACAGGTTACGATGATATCTTAAATAGGTTAGGGGATTACTTTGAGCTATGGAATTCTCCTAAAGTCTTCATCGAACGTAAGTATAGTGTCTATGCCATAGTGTCTAGCCGTTATTGCAATCAGTGCGTCTCCAGGTAGGAGGTTATACTTTCTCATGGCCTCCACAAGCTCTTTAATACTACCCTTGTCTTCTAGAACCACTATTCCAAGTTTATCTATTAGTTCTTCAACATCATTTATAGCATCGCTAAACATCTCTAGACCATGTCTCCTTACGTAATCCCGTAGCTCATCTAACTTCCTAAGCCCAAGTCTTCTCCAAGCTTCGAGCCTTATTAGGGTGAATATAATCTCGTCAACAATTCTAAGAGTTACCGCAAGATCTTTTCTCTCTATCAGTACTCGCTTTACTTTAGAAGCATAAGGTTTGACACGATGAAGGTAATACACAATAGCGTTGCTATTTAGAAGTATCACTGTGCCTCGGCCTCCAGCATGAATTCATCAAGCAACTCTTTTGGAGCAGAACCTCGTTTTCCGTAGAACTCATCAACTACCTTCCTCCTATCCTCAAACCTTTCAATCCTGATTAGAACCTCCTCACCTTCTTTAAGCTCAATAGGTTCCAAAGGCTTTAACACACCCTCCTCATACCTAGCTCTAATAACTTTAGACATACCGAACACCTCAAATACTCCAATAGTATTCACTCTCAACGTATAATATCTGCAAATCAATTATGTTTATGTTATGGCACATTGTGTTTTAACTAATAGCTCTCTTGATAGCGTTTGTCGAATATCATCTCTGCTTACTTGGCATATCAGCTATATGCATCTGATGTGATTTCTAGCATATGTCTGGAGCTTCACGATATTGGTCTTGTGGAGATTTTGAAGGGGCTTGGGCTATACGAAGGTGTTGCTGAGGGTAAGTATAGTGCCGTTTGCGGTAGAAAATTACGCTTGATAACATAGGATTGTTCAAGAGTAGAGATGGTAAGATAAATCAACTTTACTTGGGTCTACCACACCACCCAATAATTAAATATAACCAGTGATTTAAAAACATGGAACTTTTTATATGACAAGAGTGCATGGTGTTATAGTACCATGAGCTTAGGGAAAGAATAAGACTTACAAGAACACCATCAGTTAATGGTGATAAATCAAAAGCCTTAGAGAGCCTGTTTATCGTCTAGGCATGTTGTGGCGGCCCCGCCGGGATTCGAACCCGGGACCTCGGGCTTAGAAGGCCCGCGCTCTATCCATGCTGAGCTACGGGGCCGCTAGATGTATATGATAAATTCAGGAATTAAAAGT
>JAGGUS010000181.1 GCA_021158375.1 Thermoprotei archaeon | reverse complement strand
TTATATTTCTTTGCATAAAGGTAACTCAACATGGCAGCTCTAAGTACTTGTCCTATATGTAAGGCGCCAGTAGGAGCAGGAGCAAATCTAGTAGTTATAACGCCGTATTTCTTTAAAGCCTCTTCTACATTGGGTAGAGGGGGTAACTCCTCTCTTGTAGCTCTTTTCGCTTTCTTTTCTAAAGCTTTGAACTCCTCTTTGAACTCCCTCATTAGAAGTTCCCTTTGTTGTTCTAGGCTCATTGTATTGATCTCCTTTACAATCTCCTCTACTTTCTTTGCTATCTCCTTGGCGATTCGTCTTAAATCCTTTCTTTCAGCCATTATTTTTCCCATAACAGCCTTTGAATTAGCTTTTCCATTATGTCTTATAGCGTTAAGTAATGCATGCTTAAGTATTATTCTCTCGAGGTCTTCCATCCTTTGCCCACGCTCCTTATATTAAATACCTAATTAGAACTAAGGATTTTTCCTCTTAATTCATTATAGAACTTTATTAAATATTCACATACTGCCTTTTTCCCCTTCTCCTCTAATTCCCTTACTTTTCCCTTCTCTCCTCCTTCTTCAGCTAATTCTATAAATATATTTACATAACGTTCTCCGCACCAAGAAAGAGGTCTAGCTCCGCACATCTCATTATACATTAGTATCTCTTTTAGCAGTTCATTCGCATACTTAATTAATCTTAACCAAACAGGACTTGTTTTTATCTTCTCCAATATATATCCGCCAAGAGGACCATCACATAGCCCAAGTTCTAATCGGATTGTGTAATTAAGTAACGAGTCATATGCTATCTTTACCACATCCTCTAGTGAATGAAAACTTATGCATCTCTGCTCAGTCATAGGTATTCTAATGGGAAGTGGCATTATGTGTAATAACCCATGTATTGGTTGCGGTAACCATATACGCTCATTCTTTAGAAGTACTAGCGAGCACAATTCTGCGAATATGTTTCCTACCTTCTCTATCATGCTTTTTATGAACTTAGAAAAGTTAAGTCTTATAGTTTCAATGAGTTCTTCCTTCGTATCGGATGAGGATAGTCTCTGCGCAATTTCGATTACACAATGAGCGTTCTTTTCAGAGTCTCCATCATATATCCCCATTACATCGAATACTGGGACTTCTGTAAGCCCTAACTCCTTACGTTTAATTATCCCTGTATGTACTAATTCAAGGAGGATACTGCATATAACCATGAACTCTTCTGGTTCAAAACCCAACTCTATAAGCCCTCTAATGCTATCTAAAAGGCCAGTAATACTGAATATACCACATGTCCCCGCTAAAGCCATGTACTTTATTTCAAGGGGCACATCATCTATAAACATCTTGCACTTGATTGGACATACATCTCCGCATGTAGCGAATAATACATTCAATAAATCTCTTCTCAAATCCCTAACATACATATCTATCAAATTCCTTTTAGCAAGATTCGCGCTTCCTATAGTACGACGCCAATTCAATATGTTCATTTTCGATATATATGATGATATTGTAGAGTTTAGATCCGTAACATATCCTGTCTTCAAGAACTCTACTCCTCTCTTCTTAATATCGTAAACTATTTTTTCTAGCTCTGTATCAATCTTCCTCTTTCTCTTACCGTTACCTCCAAAAACTAATGCTATTACTCTATGCGCTTTATACATAACTGAGCCCAAACCACCGCCTATGATACCATGCCATATTATCCTAGAGTCCTTCCCCATAACAGTAAGTGCTAACATACCACCGTACTTCGTAGTCAGAGAACTAGGCCCTATACTTAGTAAACTGTAATGCTCTAGTCCTTCCTCACCCATAAACCAACTCAATACATGCTCTACAACATACCTAGCGAAAGCTCTTGCTCCTGTATTAGTCATTCCAATATTCTCTCTCATTATCGCATTAAGTTGTTCCTCATTAAAATATTTTACATAATACTCTGTACTCCCATCACTACGCCCTCTAAGGCCAAGAACCAATGGCTTCTTAGATCGCCCCTTTATGAATAGAAAGTCTATATTACTTAATAAAAATGCCCTTCCTATACCATATGCTCTTCCTACATAAAGTCCACCAGATATAGGCGATCTAAACGTAATGACTAACTCATTTACGCCAGCTATATCCCTACTTGCTAATATCCCTGTTCCTAAACATACAACGTTTTTGTCGCTAAATATATCATGTTCATAACTTTTATATTCATATAAATGTGTTTTAAGCGCTAAGCTAAGAGGCCCTACTTCTTCATTTTCATGCTCTTTAAGAGCTACCTCGCATCTACTAGCATCAAAAATAAGTGTTCTATACTTATTGATCATCTTACCGCACCACCTCTTAATATATCAAGAAGATATTCAAGTCTGGCTCTTACATAAGACTTCATAAGTTCATAGTCTTCTCTGAAGGAATCCATTAGCGCCCTTTTATCCTGCATTATATGGCACATTTTGAGTGTTGAAGAAAACCAGAGTGGTCTTCTTCTTTGAGCAAAAGCTTCTCTAGCATACGTTCTCGAGAGACTACACCATTGAAAATCTTTAACTGCTTTCAAGATTTCATTAATTGAACTTTCTCCTTTAATGAACTTCCTTACATAATATAAATCCTTAACCTTATCTAGCTCGGCCAGATATGAAGCGATTTGCCCACTAGCTCCACATAAGTGCCACCTATTTAATACCATAGCGCTTTCCCATGTAAGCTGTATCTCTCCTCTAATGGCGTTGCTTAGTTCTCTGATGAGCTCCTTTAAATCGTCAGGAGCATATACTTCTACTTCTCTTATCTTATTAGATAAGTGTTTTGTATCAGGCGATAAAGAAACCCTTAAGGTATTGGATAGGACAAGTAATATCTGTAATGCTTTACCTATACTCTCTTTCTTTATCTTTAGCTCGAGTAAAGGAGATCCCTCAAGAATCCATTCTATGGTTGATATCATTGGATGGCTGTAGGCTACATAATACTGCCTATCAAAATATCTGACTACATACTCCAACTCCTTAAATGGAGCAAGTACTAACGTTTCATTACTGGGCCTTATATGTACTGTAATACTCTTCTCTGACGTCTTAGCGATTTTGTAGTCAAGCAGACCTTGACTTAATATGCTCTGATCTCCGAAATGGCTACATTCTAATAGCACTACTTCTACTCCCCATTCCAGTAGCTCCTCTATTGCTATTAACGCTCTTAAAAGGATCAATGCGATATCTACTTCATTATCTCTATCGTAATAAGAAATTATCCTTACGCAGGGCCTCCTATTCCCTATGAAGATCCTATATGCACCTACTTCTCTATAACGATTAAAGAGTTCTGTCTCAATATGTAGTTTAACTCCTTCCTTTACCTCATTCGGCGTATGAAGTATAGGGATAGGAAATTCTCCTGAACTCAATGGATATGCGATGTCGTGTATATTATCTTCTATCCCGAATAGAACTCCCTTGGCTCCGCTCTCATATGCCCTTAATGCTATTAGGTATCTTTTAGGTGAAGTAATATCATTCTTTTTAAGATCTACATATACTACTTTCCCTTTAAGCTTCATCGGCTTTTCTTCATTATATCTTACTACGTAGAGATCGCCTTTAAATGAAGAGCACCATATACCCGGCCTTATGGGCAACTCCTTTCCATTTAATATAGCCT
>JAGGUS010000134.1 GCA_021158375.1 Thermoprotei archaeon | reverse complement strand
TATACATTCATCTACACCATCGACCTCATCAACAGGATATCCTACGCTTGAGGTCTCCTCCTCTGAAGCATTATAACCATGACCACTATAAAAGAATACAACTAAGGAGGTCTCGTTCTCCCACTTAAGAAGCCAATCTATAGCATTAAGTATTGCCTTAGCGGTTGCTTTCTTATTTGTTAGCAAAATTATATGATCTCTAGCAAATCCGTATTTATTTATTAAGACGTTATACATCTCTCTAGCATCTTCATCAGGATGCCATAGATCATTGCTCTTACCTTCATAGTCTGCTATACCTATCAATATAGCCCACTTGTTAGGCTTTGATAGATCTGGAAGCGAAAATTTATTCCTAGCCTTTCCTTTTTCATTTTTATTAACATCCTTAGGACTTAGCACATGTACTTTAGATCTATCCTTGGGGTATAGGATTTTTTCTTGATTTTGTGCAAATGCAGGTTGAGAATAGCTCATTGTTAGAAGTATTACTGACAGCACTATAATTCCTAACAAAATTCTTCTTTTCAATATAACACCTAGTTACATATTATCCTCATCCCTTTATATAAATTCTTATTGTTATGTAGATATTTGACGATAACCATATATAACGCATTTATACTCTTAACTCATTGCTGGTAGTTTTATACCTTATACTATATATTATCTTTTAACAATCCTTCTTTTCGTATTTTATGACATATCTCGCATATTATCTTCTGTAGATCTTCTTGAGTCCCTCCTTTATGTATTATGTCCACTATTTTTCCTACCAGCTTCATTATTTCTTCATCTTTCTTCAGCTTTTCTATGGCAATTCTTCCTCTTTTAGATCGTAAGTAGTAACTTATAGCTGGTTGTGTAACACCAAGCTTCTTAGCTACTTCTAGTTGCGTCATACCGTATTTCCTAACTAGCTGTCTAGCTACAAGAGCTCTTATAGCTGGTATTATTGTTCGTGTAACTATTTCGCAATAGGTTTTCATTTTCACTACCTTCTCTCTAATTACTAAAATAAAGATATCACACCGTCATAATTATTCTTATCCTATGACCTCCTCACTTAATTTCCAATCGGCTATCCGTTTAACGTGTTTTACCGAACCTGGTGGGCCTAATTTCCTATATAGTTCCTCTGCCCATACATATGTATTTGGTCTTGGGCCTAGAAAGACTAATTCTGAGGGCCATAATAGTCCTGCTATAACAGGTAAGTCTGTATACCTCAATACGTTTAATAGCTCTATGGCCATTCCAGAGCCATCAGGATTTGATGGAATATTATGTGTAGGTGGAGGGTTATGAAGTACTACTGCCTTTATATCACCCCTTAAAAAGGCCGTGTACAACGCTACAACTGCCATCTCGCCACTGCCCATTATCGCCACTTTGCCCCTATCCACCCAACTTAAGGAACATATTGCATCTATAGCCCTTATTGCATCATATATTCTCATGCTTGCTATCGTCCTGCCTACAAGCATAGATGCCCTACGGACAAACCACTGAATGTCTGTAGACCATGAGGTTTCTCCGATTCCCCTTACTTCAACAAATGCTCTTGCCCAGCGTCTATCGAGTCCGTTTATTAACTCATCCCCATGAGTGATGTTTCTTGCAGACCTTGCTAGGAAAACCATTATTGGTACTGGTTTCTTTATGCCTTTAGGCCTAATTATTTGCATGTGAAGTTTCCATCCTTCTTCTGGGACAAAGCTTATTCTATATCCTATTGAATTATCAGATTCCTGTATTAATTCTATGTTCACGCTTAAATCGCATGGTTCCTTAGGAAATGCACTAAAAGTCTCTCGGTATAAAGCTTGTTTTAATCTTTCTTTATATTCTTTTAATTCATCTGGACTGCTTATTTCAGGAGGTGATGCTGGCCTTATGAACCAGTCTTGGACTGTAGTAACACGCTCATCAAATGGAATCTTGTCAAATACTCTAAGATCTTCTAGAGGGACTTCTTCTATAGGTTCCTCATCTATTAAACCAATTTCCTCTAATGTCATGTCTACATTTTTGAGATGCTTAATGAACCATTTAAAGATCATGCGCCTAGACACTTCATGATATGCATGGCCTCCTGGCGCCTCTACTAGCAGTATATTCTCAGGTGCGCCTAGTAGATCATACAGCTTCTTAAGCTTATTATATATTAATCTAACTGATTCTATATCGTATATCCAATCTCTTACTGCGGACGCTATCAATAATGGCCTTGGAGCTATAAGTGCGCCAACGTCTGTTAGATCCCACATGTAGTTGTTTATCCAAAACATACAATCACAGTGATGGTCTAGAGTGCGCTTACATATGTGCGACTCTATAGTCCCTGTAGAACATACTGGGGCTACTACCTTTATCCTTTTATCAACGGCTGCAACGAACCAGCTCATTGCTCCCCCGCCAGATATCCCCGTAATGCCTATCTTCTCTTTATCCACAAATGAGAATTCTTGGAGTAGATCTACTGCCCTTATAGCATTCCACACCTCAACACCTGCAGGTGTGTAACCAAGACTATACCAATTAAACCAACCATAATGATATGTCCCATGATGGTGACCACGTATCTCTCCCTTCTGTATGGTCTCTACTATAAGGGTCACGAATCCAAGCTTGGCGAATTTATGTCCATGAAATTGATAGTGATGCTTCTGATTAAAGGAATGACCGCATAAGTAAAGTACTGCCGGTAAGGACCCTTTTATATCTTCCGGGATATATAGGTTGCCGGTAACATAAAGGCCAGGTAAGCTCTGAAAGTATATCTTTTCAATTCTATATCCCTCACGCTCAATTACTCCTGTCACATGATATTCAATAGGAGGGCGCTCTTCAGATAAGTATTTTGAGAGGCCAAGCATGCTTATAAACATCCTTCGTCTTTCATCCTCACTTCTTAACCAATAATTCTTATCTCTAATATCCCTTAATGACGTATTCGTTATCTTCCTAGCCTCCTTACATAAGTATTCAACAATATTCAAGGCATGGATCACCTCAATACCTATTCTATTACTAAGTTACTCTTGTTAATTTAAAACGATTTACTTTTTACTTGGTATGTTGCAATGCCTCATGGATATAAGAAATACAAGCAGACTTACTAAACTTAAGATGCCTATTGATATATACCCTGTTGAGATACCAACGACGCTTACCACGATAGGGCCGAGCGCCTGCCCTACATCTTTTATGCTTTCTAGTAATCCTATGGCCGCACCACTATACCTCGCTATATCTGTAGCTAATGGCTTCGTCGATGCAGTAGTTATTGATGCAGCAATTGCAAATAATACTACTGATGCTATTATAAGTGGGATCATGCTCGACTTAGCTATCATGAACATGGAAAGTGTTAATAATAATAAGCCAAATACCACTGGTTTTATTCGACCCATCCTATCGCTTAAATATCCTCCAATAGGTTTTACTAAGGCCATAACCCCGACTTCTATAGTTAATATGAGCCCCGCAAGCCATGCTCTATTCTTTAATACTTGAAATAGAGGAAGGAATGTCTCTATTCCCTGATATGCCATGTAAACTACTGCATCTACTATTCCTATTGGTATTAGCCAAGGGCTTATAACTAGCTTAAATGAGATTTTTGCTTCTCTCCTTGCCTTCTCTCTAACAGGCAACATACTGATCAATAACAGCGCTATAAGTCCTGTTGTTGAACATAGTACAAATACTGGTGGAAATCCATACATATATATTAACGTACCTGCAATCGTCGGAGCCGCAGCTCTTCCGATAAGTGTAGCCGATGATAAGAGGCCCATAAACGTACCCTTTCTTGACGGGTATAAGTCTGAGATCAGTGCTAGTGAAACTGGGACAAATATTGCAGTAGCTAACCCATAATACGCTCTTACGGACACTAATGTAAGTGTACTCTTGGCTAAAAAGTATAATAGGGGGGCTGTAAAGAATACTGTTCCGCTAGCTATTAATAACTTCTTCCTGCCATATATATCTGAGAGCAATCCTGATACGAAATTAATAATTATTCCTGTAATAGTGGATGCCGCCGCTACTACGCCTATTTCTGGATCTGAAAGACCTAATGATTTGGCATATAGTGGCAATGTAGGTGACTTGCTCATGGTAGATCCTAATATTGCAAAACCTCCTGCGATTATCACTAATATGAGGGCCTTATTGTAC
>JAGGUS010000172.1 GCA_021158375.1 Thermoprotei archaeon | reverse complement strand
GTTAGGAAGTTATCCTCGTTTATTAGCCTTAGGAGATTAGTCCTTAGTAATATAGATTACGATAGATATGGATTCGTAAATATGACCAAGGTTCTATCAAACATGATGCTTCTTAAACTCATAACACGTTATATAATTGAACTTTTTACTGGTAAACGAATAACTAAAGTAGTAACCATAGCAACTGATGGAATACCACTTGGGATCCATGTAGCTACTTCCCTCAACGTCCCACTAGTCTATGCTAAGAAGTCACGTGAGCTTGGCGTTACTAGCTTCTATGAGGAGCCATACATAACTGGTTCTACCGTAAAGACGCTATATTTACCTAGAGGCATGATAAGAAAGTCTGATTATGTCCTGGTAGTTGATGATATCTTAAGGGATGCTAATGAACATAACGCGCTAATTAAAATATTATGTGAGAGAATTAGAACAAATCTTGTTGGTATTTTTGTTATCATAGCTATTGGTGAGGATTGGCAAACGCGTTTAAATTTACCGCCTGGCTCTGAAGCATACGCGCTCTTAGTATTGCCTGAAAAGCAGTAAGATCCTAACTGCACATCTCTGAAAACTGATGATTAACTTAATAATGACTCTTATAGCTTATTATAGTTGGTGGCACTCTATGAATAAACTTTACTTTAGCGACTTTAGAACAGTCTTCTGGAAGGACGGTAAGGTCTACATAGTGGATCAAAATAAGTTGCCATTAAAACTTGAGTTCGTTACATGTACAACATATAAAGATGTAGCTAAGGCCATACGTGATATGACAGTTCGTGGCGCCCCTGCAATCGGCGCAGCAGCAGCTTACGGTCTAGCACTAGCTGCCTTCAGAAGTACTTCAAAGAGCGTTGAAGGTTTAATGAAAGACTTGAAGAAGGCTTATGAAGAGCTAAGGAACACTAGACCTACGGCAATCAATCTATTCTGGGCTTTAGAACGAGTGATGAATAGAGCAAGAAGTGTACGTGGTAGTATTGAAGAAATAAAGAAGGCAGTACTGGACGAAGCCAAAGCGATAGCTGATGAAGATGTCAGGGCTAATAAAACGCTAGGGATGATCGGTGCAAAACTCATAGATGATGGTGATGTTGTTCTAACGCACTGCAATGCTGGCGCTTTAGCGACTGTAGGTTATGGAACGGCACTTGGGGTCATAAGGGCTGCTGTGGAGATGGGAAAGCGAATTAGAGTCATTGCTACAGAAACTCGTCCAAAGCTTCAAGGGGCTAGATTAACAGTTTTTGAATTAATGAAGGATGGTATACCTGTTACCCTAATTACTGATAATATGGTAGGCTATGTCATGAGTAAAAATATGGTCAATAAGGTAATTGTTGGCGCTGATAGGATATTAAAAGATGGTCATGTGATAAATAAAATAGGCACTTATACTATTGCAGTTCTTGCTAAGACCCACGGCATACCCTTCTATGTTGCTGCACCAACTTCAAGCTTCGACCTAACCTCTTCCCTCGAGGACGTCATAATTGAGGAGAGAGACCCGGATGAAGTACGAAAAATAGGCAATTTCTATATAACATTACCTGATGTCCCTGTACTAAATCCTGCATTCGATGTAACACCTCCTGAATACGTTTCTGCCATAATAACAGAACGCGGTATCGTCAAGCCTCCCTATAAGGAAAGCATAGCAAAGCTATTCAGCTTACAGGGCTAGTCTCTTTAATAGTTCTTTAACATTGCTTAACGCCTTTAATACCTCTTTATATTGGGCAATATTCTTGCTTATGTATATCGCGTTCTCTACTACTATGGACGATAGAGGACTAAGAACTACATACTGTACATCCTTAGTGAGCTTCTTAACATATTCCATTAAACTATGTTCAACAATGGGTACTACTAGGACGTCTACTTCATATCTCTCGAGTATTCTCTCTATAGCCTGTCTCAATACGATACTCTTTACTATGGGATCATTATCATAGTGTACAGGCCTTATAATAATAAACTTCTTTTCCTTTATTAGGGCATGTATTACAACATATGCCTTTTTTTCCTTAAGGATTATTGCCTTTCTACTGCATGCTCTAAAACATTTATGGCACAGCACACACCTATCTATTAATATGGTTGGTTTAGCATTAGGCAATCCCACTATAGCGTCAATCGGACATACACTTATACAAAGTCCACATGCATCACACTTTCTATAATCAATACTTGGTACTTTGATTGTACCATCTTCTCTTTTGTATATCTGCTTCTCCTCTATATGCCCCTCTAATAGATTATCTCCATCTATTAAGGCTAACCTCTCTTTAGGTGATAAACGCGATATAATGTAGAGAAGTGCGAGAGGCCCTCCATGATATAATATTGCTTTCATTGAGGGCACCACCTATTGATGAGCTCTATAATAGGCATAAACCTCTTTAATACTCTATGTGTTATACGCTTTAATAGCCCTATTAAATCTCCAGTCTCAGCTAGCTCGTATATAAAGGGGGCATCAAACAAAGCGTATACATAATTCCCCTCATCTCTTGTAGTTATTCTGCTCTCATCAGCGTAGTTCTTAACTAGAACTAGGTGCGGTGTAAGCCTTGCCATCTTATCAATAAGTGTCCTTATTAAATGAAAGTCGAAGTCTGTATAAACTAATACTATGACATCCGCGCCTTTAGCTACGTATTTGGCATATGATACATTTATCGGTATATCCATTATCAGTACTGACACTCCTAAGCTTAAACAGTACTTCCTAACTTCATGTATAATGCTTATAAATTCCTCATAATTAGGAGGCAGTGGTTTAGAAAGTATGAGAAGATTATCTTTCTTATATATGTCCAAATCCGCCTTTCC
>JAGGUS010000260.1 GCA_021158375.1 Thermoprotei archaeon | reverse complement strand
ATTCATTGCCTTTATTTATTTCTAATACGAAAATAACTCTAGGTGTATACCAATATGCGCTTTGGCCCGGATGTTAAGAGCTTGTTAAGGAAGCTAATATTAGGCTATAGCCTTTATTTCTCAAATGGCATTCTTAATTCTGAGGGACGCAAAATATTTGAAGAGCTTGCTAGAATGCTGATCTATGAACATCCTGAATACAAGAGCGTTGTTAAAAAGGTAAGAAATAATCCAACCCTAGAGAATGTTCTGAAAGTAGGTAGAATAGTCTTGGGAGATGAAGCGGATCGCTTACTTGAATTAGCAATATATGGCCCTTACTCATATAATATTGGCATTAAGCTGAGAAGTTAGGATGTAGATTATTTTATCTAAGAAAAAGCTTATATTTACTACTTCATATCTCAGTTTTTAACAGTTGGTGAGCGTCTTGTCCCATTATAAGGGTCTCTCTAAACTAATGGAAGAAAGAGGTTTAGACTGCGTAGTTATACTCGGTGAAGCAAACTTAGCTTATTTGACTGGATATCGAGGCCCAGGCGCCTTGTTAATCTCTAAGAACGGTGTAAAAAAATTACT
The DNA here is from genome assembly GCA_021158375.1 of Thermoprotei archaeon. Classification (GTDB taxonomy): domain Archaea; phylum Thermoproteota; class Thermoprotei; order QMSL01; family B3-G16; genus B3-G16. The sequence goes on along the minus strand of JAGGUS010000260.1, from coordinate 4,445 downwards.
AGTTCCTCTATTAGAGGCCTATAGAGCGGAGGAATTAGTGAAGGATGTCGAGATACTGCCATATGTTAGCTATTCAGTTCAACATTGTATATATGATAACGTGCTGTATAAGCGACTTAAAGAGGCTATAGTCCATATTCTTAAGGGAATAGGAGCACGTAAGGTAGGTGTTGATATAAGTGAAGGAGATTATGACGTCATAGTTTATGTAAAGGAGAAGTTAAAACATATGGTAGATATATCCGATAAGCTAAAGGAGATGCGATCAATAAAAGATCCTAAAGAAATAGAGGTAATTACTCATGCTATTAGGATAGCCGAATGTGGCTTAGAAAAAAGTCTAGACTTAATTAGAGATGGCATGAGTGAAATTGAAGTTGCTGGAATAGTAGAGTTTGGCATGCGTAAGGCAGGAGCCAACGGATACGCCTTTCCAACAATAGTTGCATCGGGTTCCAATGCAGCTTACCCACATGCCGTACCCTCAAATAAGCCTATAGGTAGACATGAACCAATAGTGATAGACTTAGGCGCTTTATACAATAACTATTGTAGCGATTTAACAAGAACGCTCTTCATAGGAGGGGCCGATCCTGAAATAAAACGTGCTCTGGAGGCAGTAATAGAAGCTCAAGAAGAGGCTATAGATATTATTGAGCCAGGTATAAAGGCATGTGAAGTCGATATGAAAGCTAGGGAAGTCTTAGCTAAATACGATCTAGATAAATACTTCATACACAGTCTAGGACATGGTATAGGCATAGAGGTTCATGAAGCTCCAACCTTGAATAGTAATAGTGATACTGAGCTTAAAAGCGGTATGGTCATTACTATAGAGCCAGGCATATACATAAAGGGAAAATACGGTATACGCATTGAGGATGACGTACTAGTAACTAAAAGTGGACGAACTATACTTAGCTCAATGAATAAACTAATAGAACTTTAGAGGCTTAGCTCAATCGTATATAGATTACATAATTTATGCTAATCTATATATAATTGAGGGATTAAAAATAAAAAATAATCTAATTATTTTGATCTATGGTGTACGAATGCCCTATCTAGAGGTGGATAATGTATTTAAGAGTTATGGGCCGATTAAGGCTTTAAGAGGAGTTACATTTAACGTTAATAAGGGAGAATATCTCTGTATTCTCGGTCCTACTGGTGCAGGTAAAACTACTCTTCTTAAGATAATTGCTGGTCTCTTAAAGCCTGATAAAGGTAAGGTTTATTTAGAAGGTGAAGACATAACAAATTTGCCTCCCGAGGAAAGAGGAATTGTTTATATGCCCCAAGGTTATGCCCTTTTCCCTCACCTCACTGTATGGGAAAATGTGGCTTATGGCGTTCTTACACGTGGTTTACCTTTAAAGCGAGCAGAGAAAGCATTGAAAGCAGTAGGGCTCTTTCATAGAAGGAATTCATATCCTCATGAACTTAGTGGTGGACAACAACAAAGAGTCGCTTTAGCTAGAGCTTTGGCCTCTGGATCTAAGATCTTACTATTAGATGAGCCTTTAAGCGCTCTAGATCTCCTTCTAAATATACAATTACGTTATGAACTTAGGAAGTATGCTAAAAATTTAGGCCTAACAGTAATCCACGTTACTCATAATGCAGAAGAGGCAATGAGCATAGCAGATAGATTACTCGTTCTTAATAAGGGTAAGATAGAACAAATAGGTAAACCTGAGGATGTATATCTACATCCAAAAAGTGCATTTGTAGCAAGCTTTTTAAGTGATGTTGTAATGTTTCGGGCCATCCTGATCAAGAGAATGAATGATTCATGTATCTTTAAGATAAATAACTTAGGTAATATGCTAATTAAATGTAGTAATCCTCCTGATAAAAGAGTCCTCATAGCTATAAGACCAGAGGACATAAAGATGGATCTTACTAAGAAGCACCCCTTAAATACATTTAAGGGTATAGTTGAAAACGTAGAATTTGAAGGTATAAAGACTAGAGTAACTGTACGAATAAATGAACATACATTCTTCATAGACCTTATGTTTGTTGAACGTGTTCCCTTAAGGCGTGGTTCGCAAGTGTTCGTTCATATACCCCCTGATAAACCATTAATCTTTCCTCTTCATGATGAAATGAAATTAAAGGAATTAATTTCAAGGTGATCTGTTATGCCGAATGTAGTAATTGTTAACGTAAAAAAGCGGTATGGTGATATTGTAGCCTTGGATGGTGTGAGCTTAGAAATTAGAGATAGAGAGTACGTATGCATAATTGGTCCTAGTGGCAGTGGGAAGAGTACTTTGCTAAAAGTTATAGCTGGTATAATAAAACCTGATGAAGGTAAGGTATTCATAGATGGTGTGCCCGTAGACAAAATTCCCATTGAGAATAGACGCTTAGGTTTAGTATTGCAAGATATTTTGCTATTTCCTCACATGACCTTATGGGATAACACTACCTATAGTCCTGTTGTTCGCGGTCTTAATTACAATCTAGTTCGAGAGAAAGGCCTCACTGCCTTAAGTTTAGTTGAAATAGATATTCCCTTAGAGATACTACCCAATGAACTCAGTCGAGGGGCTCAGCAGAAGATTGCGCTTGCTAGAGCTCTAGCTGCTGATGCTAAATTGTTGCTTTTAGATGAACCTTTAGGCTCTATAGATGCAAGGACCGCTAGATCCCTAAGATACGAGCTTAGAAGGATCGTTAAGAGTTTAGGCTTAACTGCAATCCACGTAACTCATAATCAAGAGGAAGCAATGAGCATAGCAGATAGAATAATAGTTATGAGAAAAGGAAAAGTTGAACAGATCGGAACCCCTCTTGAACTATATACAAATCCTAGAACGCCATTCGTATGTAGATTTATTGGAGGTGAAGCCAATTTCTTTGAGGGTAAAGTAATAGGTAGGAATGGCAAATCTACAATAGTAGCCCTTAGCAATGGCTCTAAGTTAGAGATATACGATCCTAAAAACTTAAATGGAAAAGTAGTCATTGCCATAAGGCCTGAACATATAGTAATGAGTGTTAATGAGAATGAAGTTAATGATGATATAAACGTATTGGAGGGCCATATTGCAGAAGTTCACTTCTTAGGTAGTTATATAAGATATGTCGTTAATACTAATGAGGGCGAACTAATAGTTAAGGTGCCCAGAAATAAAATTATATTTAAAGAAGGTGATCGTGTTTACCTACATGTAAAACATGCTTATCTGTTCAGGTATCCTGAAGAAGGACTAGAAAAGGCAATCGCATATGAATAATCAATAAGGTGATAACTATGGCTATTAAAAGAGGATACTTAGCCTTATTTACAGGGTTCGTTCTAGGCATAATAGTTTCTGCTTTGATTTCGTCAATTTATATGAGAACAACTGGCTCTACAGTAATAGTTGGAAAACCAAAACGCATAGAAATAGTCTTTCTATATTCTAGCGAAAAGCAGGGATGGCTTGAGGAAGTAACACCTGAATTTGAGAAGGAGTTTTATCAACGGTTTGGAATAATGGTTGACGTAAAACTTGTACCCGCTGGTAGTCACGAGAGTGTAGATATGATACTACGAGGCTATAAACCAACTATATGGAGTCCAGCATCAAGCATCTGGATACCATATCTTAATGAGAAATGGAAGGAAGAGCACGGCACTTTAATAGCAAAGGATTGGGTTCCTATAGTATATTCGCCCATTGTAATAGCTGGATGGAGGGACTTTGTAGAGAAATACAATATAACTTCCCTCATGGACATATATCACTTAATAAAAAATGGTGTAAAGATAAAGTGGGGGCATACTGATCCAAGGCTAAGCAATAGCGGTACTATGATTACTATCTTGGAATTCGCTGAAGCTGCAGGTAAAGAGCCTGACAAACTAACAGTTAAGGATATAACAAATGAAACTGTACTAAATATCGTAAGGACTATTGAGAGCGCTGCTGTGGCTTATGGTAAGAGTACAGGTTTCTTTGGAGCTTGGGCTGTTGAAAGCGGTCCTCAAGCCATTACATTATTCGGTGTATATGAAAATATAGTAATAGAGCACTCATTAGATGCTAAGAAAAGATGGGGAGAAGAGCTTGTAGCCATATATCCTAGATTTGGAACTTTATATAGTGATCATCCTTTCGTAATATTGGATGCTGATTGGATTAACGAGTGGCAGAGATTTGCCGCATTACAATATCTATATTTCCTCTTACGTGCTGACATACAGATGAAAGCACAGGCTCACGGCTTTAGACCTGTAAATCCATCTGTTCCACTTGATACTAATATATTTAATAAGAGAAACGGCGTTCAGCCTGAGATACGCGTGAGAGTATTTAGACCTCCTAGCGGAAAGGTATTAGATGCAATTCTAAGCCTATGGGAAAAGGTTAAAAATCCAGGTGTATAGCCATGAAGAAAATAAACTATGAAATACTCCTAAAAGCTATAGGTGCCGTGTTCTTGATACT
>JAGGUS010000176.1 GCA_021158375.1 Thermoprotei archaeon | reverse complement strand
TTGATTTCGCTAAACACGACACCATAGCTAGATTTATCGTTAAGAATGCCTGTAACGAATTAGTAGATAGTGTCATTTCGATACTTAATAAAATGAACAAGAGGGTACCCATAGTCCTAAGTGGAGGCCTTCTCATCAATAAAAAGGCATATAGGGATATGTTCATAAATGAACTTAGAAGGAGACTAGGAGACACCAAAGTGCTAATCCCTAAATTCGAGCCTGTAGTTGGAGCGCTCATAAGGGCGTACACAGTAATGGATATGCCTAATGCAATAGAAATACTTGAGGACAATATAAGAAGGAAATATCCCTTTCTAGTAAGAGGTGAGGATATTGAAGAAGGTACTTGAGGAACTAGAGAAGCTAATCTCAGAGCAAGTAAATCCGAGATCTGTTAATATAGATAAGCTATCGATAGAGGAGATATTAAGAGTAATAAATGAGGAGGATAAGAAAGTTGCCTATGCTGTTGAGAAGGAAATACCTAATATAGCTAAGGCTACGGAGGCCATGATAAGAGCTCTTAAGGGAAAGGGACGCATATTCTATGTTGGTGCTGGCACTAGCGGCAGGCTTGGAGTAATAGATAGAGCGGAATTGATTTCAACTTATGGAATGAGCCCAAAGCGTATAATTCCTATAATTGCGGGAGGAATAAAAGCTATGTTTGGACCTTCAGAGATGGCTGAAGATAAAGAGGAAAACGGGATCAGGATCATAAGGAAGTATAATGTTAGGAAAGAGGATGTAGTCATAGGCATATCAGCTAGTGGAAGAACGCCGTATGTAATAGGAGCCTTAAAAGAGGCAAAAAGGAGGGGGGCTACAACTGTAGCAATAACAGTAAATCCGGATTCTAAGATTACAAGATATGCAGACATAGTAATATGTCCAATTGTAGGACCTGAAGTTATAATGGGTTCTACAAGGATGAAAGCTGGAACAGCTCAAAAGATGATATTAACTATGATGAGTACGGCTGCTATGATAAAATTAGGGAGAGTTAAAAGTAACCTAATGACTAACTTGTTACCGATAAGTACTAAGTTGAGGGAGAGAGCTAAGAGAATAGTAATGATGATGACTGGCGTTAACTATGAGGAGGCAGAGAGGGTTTTAGAGATGACCAACTACGATATAAAGGCTGCAGTAGTGATGATAAGAGCAAACGTTACATATGAAGTAGCTAAGAAGATATTGAGGAAGACAGGAGGTAATATGGAAGAGGCGTTAAGAATACTTAAAGAGAAGGCTAATAGGCATAGTTGAACATTTCTATATGCGGTAAACATTTTAAGAGATTTAGTAGTTATTAACTACACGGAGTAGAGCTAAGACACTCCCGATATGGGGAGAGGATGACTAGCTCTCTCCCGGCCTTCTCTCCAATTAGATGAAGGCTAAGTAACATAAGGGAATTACAGAGGGAGCTAAAATTTTTATATGGTACTAGGTCGAGGAAAACACGGTGTAAGTAATGCCTGATGTGATATCTCTTGGTGAGATACTTGTTGAAATCATGAGAAAGGAAAAAGATGTGCCACATTATGTTCCAGGAGTCTATCTTGGCCCTTATCCCAGCGGTGCCCCCGCAATATTTATAGATGCTGTTGCTAGATTAGGTGCCAGCGCTGGCTTCATTGGAGTAGTTGGGGATGATGATTTTGGTAAGATGCTAATAGAGAGACTTAAAAAGGATGGCGTTGATGTAAGTCATATTAAAGTACTTCCAGGATATACCACTGGAACTGCGTTCGTAATGTATTATAGCTCGGGAGAGAGAAAATTTGTATTTCACTTAAGGCATTCCGCGGCAGGACAATTATGTGCAGGAGATGTAGATGTAAAGTACATAGCTACAGCTAAATATTTGCACATCATGGGCTCAGCTCTCTCAGTTAGTGATAGCAGTAAGGATGCATGTTATAAGGCGGCGATTGAAGCTAAGAAGAGAGGTGTGAAAATAAGTTTTGATCCAAACCTAAGGCCGGAATTGCTAGATGTAGGGGTTATTAGGAGGATATGTGCTCCTATGATAGCTTTAAGCGATATAATAATGCCAAGCGAAGGAGAAGCTATAGCTCTAACCGGTAAGGATAATCCAATCGATGCTGGAAAGGAGTTATTAAAATTAGGAGCGAAAATTGTAGTAATAAAGATGGGAGCACGAGGATCGGTATTGATAACAAAGGAGAATATTATATACGAACCCGCTTATGAAGTAGATGAAGTAGATCCTACAGGTGCTGGAGATGTATTTGATGGAGCATTCATAGTAGGGCTTCTTAATGGATGGAACTTGAGAAGGTGCCTTGAGTTTGCCAATGCAGCAGGAGCCATAAAAGTTACGAACTTTGGGCCTATGGAAGGGCCTAAGGACATGAATGAAGTTATTCAATTCATGAAGACCGCTAAGAAGAGAAAGACTAAACCCGATTACATCTGATTGAACTTTAGCAATAGCTCTCTTGCCTCCCTCTCCGAATTACAGTAGGTTTGAAAGATTATCCCTCTGTTCGGTAACTCCTTTAGGAGGAATCCTATACTATCAGGAGGAACCCATATCACTAATCGCTTCCCTTTACTTAGTATTTTTCTATACAGTGGGAGCCATGTGGAAGAACCACAATGATGCCCATTACTCTCCATAGATGCCCCAGGAACCCATTGAATTCCATCGAGATCTCTTATCTTTAATAACATGTCAACATGAGGCAATTCACCAGGACCATCAAGATGATAAATCACGTGGTCTAATCTTTCACAATGCTCAGCTATATGGGGTAATACAAATCTCCTAAAGAGCTTAGGAGAGAGTATAGCAGCGAAGTCACATTGCACAGGATACCATCGTTTATGACACCATAAACCCATCCAAGCTGATGTTCCTTCCTGACGGATTAATTTACATAGTTCATCATAACACCAATGCCACAACTCAAAGATATTCCATATAGCCTTCTCTACATCACGTGGTCTTAGGAACATGTCCTTGACTAAGTTTAGGGTGCCTCTTAAAGAGGCAAGTACATCAACTACGCCACCTATATCAGTCATGCCTACTATGAACTTGCCTTTGGATAATTTGCTTGCAGTAGATGTTGCTTCCTTTACCTTAAGCCACCATATATT
>JAGGUS010000057.1 GCA_021158375.1 Thermoprotei archaeon | reverse complement strand
CATTAGTATCACACCCTAAGATAGATACATAATTGCTTTTAAAAGTTTTACTTACTAGTAAAAGCTACCGAGATCTCCTAAACCTAAATAAGCTATTTGAGATGCATCCTTCTGAAAGATAAGAGAACTGCCTAACCATAGGAACTAAGTAATGAACGAAGAAATCCGGGGCTCACGAGTATATTGTACATAAGGCATATGTAATAGACTATGCTCACGATTATAAAGGCATGCTCCATTCTTAACTTCTTTACGGAACTTAAAATTACTGTTAGGTAACCAATAGCCATTGTTTGGAGCAATATCAGACAAGCACCAATTATGAAATCATTATACGTATAGCGTGAAATTATGTGATATACTATCGGATATATGAGGAGAGGGGTTAGCCCGGAAGGCACGCTTAAGAAGAGCCTTAAGTGATCGCGATATATTCCATGAAATAATAAAGAGAGGAGTTCAAGAAGGGCATATATCATTAACCAGCTTAAGATATAAGACAAGAATAGTACTACGTAATTCTCGATGACGCCTGTAAAGAAGAATAACGAAAACCTTAGTTTTCCTATACAGATGGAGATGAAGCTTAAGATGAGGGAGACTACCGAGAGTATAAGGTAATATGAATCCTTTGATACTAGGTATTCAAGCCATTTAGGGAGGAATAAAACTCGCAAAGGCTTAGATATATGCTTAAATCTCATTAAAGCAGGAGAGCCCATGCTACTTAGGTAAGCTTTTAGCCTTTCCTCATCTCTTGTCAATATCTCATAGAGAGCTTTCCCTTTCTCAGTAAGCATGTATTTTCTAGCATCATCTTGCTTTACGAAGCCTTCAAGTTGCTCTAGGTTATAATAAAGAGTACCGGTACTCGTATTAAGATGCCGTTGTAGCTCACTAAATCCAGCACGTCCCTTCTCACCTAGGAACTTTATTATTCCTCTCTTCACAGGATGAGCAAGGATCTGATAAGCTCTCAATACATCATCATCTCTATCATTAGTACGTTCGTGCATAGTAGTTCCCCTACCGCTATTGATGTGTAATAAATATACTTCGGAATAGAAATATGCTTAGCCTACCTTATTAAATTAACTCGTAGTGAGGAACATGTCTAGAGTAGTGTCAATATTCGATCCTTGGAAAGATGAAATGTGCACCTGTCCTCCAAAATATTCATGCTCGCCTTATACTGGATGTAGTCATTCTTGCCTATATTGCTATATATCATCGTATATACCGAATGCCTTTATAGCTAGACCTAAGAAGGATTTTATAAAGAGATTAATCAGGGACATAAGGCGAATAGATCCTAAGATCCCGATATCTATGGCAAATAGCAGTGATCCCTATACACCACCAGAGGATAAGCTTAGGCTAACCAGGAGGGCATTAGAAATCTTAATACCCAAAGGGTTAAAGCTCATAATATTAACTAAGAGCACCCTAGTTTTAAGAGATATTGATTTAATTAAATGTGGGAACGTAGCAGTATCCATAACTATTACTACGTTAGATTCTAATGTAGCTAAGATTATCGAACCTATGGCACCTGATCCATGGGAAAGGCTGAAAGTTGTAGAAAAGTTATCCGAGAAAGAAATTCCGGTAATAGTTCGTGTAGACCCGATAATACCATATGTAAATGATGATATCGGTATGCTAGAGAATGTAATCTCAGAGGCTATTAAAAAAGGGGCAAAACATATAGTGGTATCTACATATAAAGCTAGAAGAGATAGCCTAAATAGACTAGCTAAGGCTTTTCCAGATATAGGTAAGGCCATAAAAGAGACGTACCTCACTCGTGGTATTAAGATGAAACGTACGGTCTACTATTTAAGTAAGACTTGGAGGAGGAAAATACTGAAACAATTAATGGATTTCACATTAAAGGAGGGAGCTACGTTTGCTGTATGTAGAGAGGGGTTTAGAGAATACATACGAGCACAATCATGTGACGGAACCCATCTAATACCTAATAGAGTAGAACCTTTGAAAATAGCATAGCGCTATGCTTAAATTATACATAGGAGATAGAGAACTAAGGGGAGGATTAGGGCTCACCTACTGAGATGATGATGACGGTTAAAAGCGATGACCCCATTAGCCTTTAAGGTGAGATCATGCCCATGAGAAAGTTAGACTTTCTAAGGCAAATAGTAAATGTAGAGTTAGCTGAGAAAAACGTAAGTGCTAAGGTCTCAGACATAGTTAAGGGACTGGTAAGCTCAGCTGAGGATAAATACGACTTTTCAGCGTTCGGCGGTAATCCCTCTAAGCTTGCAGACTATCTAATGTCTGGAGAATTTGAAGATGTTATTAAGGTTTTTATAAGTAATGGATACTATGACGTCCTTATGAGCATACTCAATAAAATAGTAGAAGTATACGCTGATGATATGAGAGTAGTCGAAGCAGCAAAAATAGCTTTAGAGAAAAGCGGTAAGATAAAGCAGGAAGTAGAAAAGCAATTTAAGAAGAAATGATCTTAGCACCAGCTTCAGTTAAATCTTCCTTAACGAAAGATAATAGCTCTTCAGGCGGCTTTACATTAGTGATGCTCACAACACCCTTACTTATAGT
>JAGGUS010000087.1 GCA_021158375.1 Thermoprotei archaeon | reverse complement strand
GTTATCGGCTTGGCCGGCCGTTACCCGGCCAACTACCTGATGGGCCGCAGCCCCATCCTCGGGCGGATACGGCGGGGATGGCGCCGTATCCTTTTCGGGGAGGACCCATTCCAGGTATCCTCCCCTATGGGGGATTAGCCCCAGTTTCCCGGGGTTATCCCCCTCCCGAGGGTAGGTTAGCTACGTGTTACTGAGCCGTGCGCCGCGCCCCGCCATGCCCCGGGGCGCTCGACTTGCATGGCTTAGTCCCACCCCGATAGCGGTCGGGTCCGGCAGGATCAACCGGGGTCGTACGGCCGCAAGGTTTTTCTCCGTGCCGTAGCATGGTAAGTGGTGGTTGCCCCGAGACCCGTGATCAGGCCTAAACGTCCAGGAGCCAGTTGGCCCCTGGTTTGTTTAGGCCCTCATATATGTCCCTAAGGCTGGAGGCCCGCCCCTCATCCAAGGGAAGATTACTTCCCTGTCGAAGGGCGGAGCCGCCGGAAGCCTTAGGGATCGGGGGGCGACAGCCAATAATGGAATATATTTTAACCCTTATAACGTTTACGCTATGATCTCTCGAACATTCTTAGTCCTCTTGACATAGGCAATATATCCTTAGTTCTTCATCTTAATTATATGTGATAGTATCCTCTTGGTCTATTTCAAATAATAATATTGCAACGCGTTATTTATACTATATCCTTATATCGCGATTAGCTTAAATATCTCTGTTGGATACTCAGTTATTGGGCCGGTAGCTCAGCCCGGTAGAGCGCTCGGTTTGCACCCGAGAGGTCCCGGGTTCAAATCCCGGCCGGTCCACCATCTAAACACTACTTTTAATAGTGTTAAGGTAAATAAAATAAAGTAAGATATCCGGAGGATTACGGAATATCCTATTCCCTGATTACTTCTCCTACGGCGTGGCGTCTACCGACTTTCGTTATCCGAACCTTAACTTCTTCACCAGGAGAAGTTCCAGGTACAAAAACTATTAATCCTCGAACTCTAGCCACGCCATCTCCTCGTCTCGATATCTCAATTATTTTTACGGTGTATTCCTCTCCAACTCTCGGCTTCCAGAGACCTCTTCCTCTTCTCGGTTTTCTGCTTTCCAAATCTAACAGTCCTCGCCTATTTTTGCTTTTTAACGCGTGAAGGTAATATATAAGCTTTTTTAGCTATTCACAATCAAGTTTCTTAATTCTCTAACAAGGACAAAGTTCATAGCGTCGATTGCTCTTAAGCCTAAAGCTCCATAGAGATTTGTCCACGCTATTAATTCTCCATTTGCGAATCTAAGATCTATAATTTCTAATGCTTCGCCATTGCTCCTTGTTATTTCTAGTATGAGGTCTGCTAGAAGGAGCCCTAGGATTTCTTGATCTGTTTCGCTTAACTTCTTTAACTTAAGTGCATATAGACACTTTAATGTGTTGCATTTAATACTTAGTATCTTAAACCTCGATTTATTCCCTATTAATGCATCTGATTGTCGGAAGTAATTTTTAATGAATTCTTTAAGATCACACCTCTTCTCCTGCACGTTACCTAATAGTATCCTAACAGTGCTTTCAATATGGCGATCTATAAGGGGATGTAGGTAAGGGAATGGACTGATAAATCAATATTTTACATAACTATCTGATTAATTTACGTACTTCTCTTCTCCTCCTCGAGTCTCTTTAGGTTTTCCTCTATCTTCTTAATGAGATCTTTTGTTAGTTTTACTTTGACTTTTCTCTTCTTGCTAACCCCTGTCAGCCATTGGAGATCTTTATCGTTCTTTATACTCGGATGATGTGGATCTACCATTATCACTTCAAAGTATTTATAGTATCCATCATCACCAACCCAGTAGCTCCCAAGCACCTCAAGATTTGGATACTTCCTCGCGGCTCTCTCTTCTGCTATTAACTGGTGACTTTTATGGGGTGCATATCCATAAACCCCCATTCGCTTAGGTCTTCTTCCACTCCTTGGTCTCGGTCTATTAAGACCTCCCTTCCTTACCTTTACCCTTACTACAACGAACCCTTGTTTTGCCTTATATCCCAATGCGCGTGCTCTATCAAGCCTCGTTGGTTTTGGTATTCTTACTACTGTTGGCTCTCTTCTCCATTGTTGCATCCTCTGTTTAAGGAGGGTTCCTAACGGTTCATCATATGGTCTCTTCCATAATGTCCTTAACCAAGCATACATTGATTTTATCTCTTTCATTATGTGACATCTCCTATGGTGTAGGTAAGCTTTTCTATTTAAATTTTATACTATTATTAGAGTGATGATGCCCGTATCGGCTGATGCATATATATGATGATGTCGGTGGGCTTACTGAAAGGAGGCGTATTATTAATAAGTAAGCTTTATTTATTAGCGGATCAGAGCACATTATAAAGAATAAAATTAATGATTACGATCCTAATCTCCGGACAAATCATATGGGCTGTCCTCCATGGTTGATCTAGTCGAATCAATACATATAGAAGCCTTTGTTCATGCTACTGAGAGCAGAAATAAGGTGCTTAAAGCGATGTTGACGTTTATACCTGAGGAGCTACGTAGCTCATTAAAGATTTCAGAATATAAGGTAAAAGGTCATTACGGAAATCCAATAAGAATACTGAGAGTTTATATTAGAAAGAATTCTGAAAGCGTGGCTAAGTATATAGCTTCGTTGTTATCTGATGATGATAAGAGAATTCTTCTCACCACGCTGAACGACCGTATTGGTAATGGAAACAAGCTCTATCTTCGTTTCGATAAACAATACGCATTGCTAGGCAAGTTAAAGCTCAGCCATAGTGGTAGCGTGATAAAGGTGGTGATAAGTTTTAAACGCAATGTTGAGCTCAGAGAGGCATGTAAGCAAGTGGGGTTAATATCATGAGCCGGTACATCGATGTAAATATAATAGTGGATGACATCTTGCAGAATGGTAAAGAGATCGAAAAGCTAGTAGCTCTAGCGAAGTTATTAGGGTATGATATTATAGCTTTTGCTACATTCAATCCTCATAACATCAAATCAATAAGAGAGAAAGCAGTTAGTCTAAGCAGGACATACGACATAGATGTAATCGTTCGTCTCTCCCTGTATACGCACGAGATACAAGCGCTTAAGAGAATGCTTAGACGCTATAGAAGATATGTAGAGCTAATAGGGGTTTATTGCGTATCGGATAAAATAACAAATTTTGCAGCTAAGGATCATAGAGTAGACATGATTACATTAATATTAGGATCTAAGATTAGAGTAAAGTTTGATGATGCAAAAGCAAACCTTTTACTCCAAGGTGAAACTGCTTTAGAATTCGTGTTCTGGGATTCTTTACGTAGCATATCTTCTCAAACATACTTACCATTAAGGTTGTGGACCTACATAGCTAAATCATATGAAATACCCATCATAATCTCAAGTGGTGCTAGATGTTCTCTTGAGCTAAGGGATCCAAAGGTTCTTGAAGCCTTCTTAAAAATTATACTAGGGATTACTGATATAGCTTCTCATGATTTCTTACTCTCACGAATAGCTACTAATAGAGAGAAAATGGAAGGGAAGATTCCTATTCCTGGTGTAAAAGTATTCGGTAAAGGTGATTATATTGCGTTTCATAAGGAGGCGATATCTAGTATTCAAAATTATAAGCCCAAATGGCCTATCGATCGATAGGCGCATCCTTGAAAAGCTAATCTATAGTACCTTTCGAGAACTTTTTGGGGTCATTGAGACGGTCAATTTTAGGCTAAGGCTCGTATATTATAATGAAGAAAGGCATACCGGAGTAATCTCATGTCCTCATATTTCTGTTGATAAGGTTAGACTGGCTCTTGCTTCAATAAAAGATATAAATGGTAAGAAAGTTCTCATCTACGTCTTTAAGGTAACTGGAACGAGACGTAAAGCGATAACGCTATGTAATAGCTTTAACCATCCGCTATATAAAACACTTAAAAACCTAGGTTTATATTAAGTTCGCTCAAGACAGCATCATATGCTATTGCAAGTTCTTTAATCTTGTTTATTAACTCCTCCTTATCCCTAGCATATGAAGTTAGGCAAACATATCCATCCTCATTTGTATCAACACGCACTCCTTCGTATTCCTCTATGCTTTTTCGCATTTTATTGAGTACACTAAGTGCATAGGGATCTGGTATGTACTTAAATAATGCATCTCCCTCTATATGATAGCCGTATTCTTCTACATATACCTCTATCCCTATTCTTCTCCCCTTAACATGATAGTTTAAAACTATGCTCTCTATGTCGGTAATTCTAGTTCCTGCTATGATATCGTGCTTTCTCATAAGAGATATTATATCCTTGTAATCCTTAGGAAGCTGATATTCCTTGACCTCTAATTTGGAGCCGTTTTCTACATCTCTTAATCCATAACAAGGTCCTATGATCTCGCCTACTTTT
>JAGGUS010000212.1 GCA_021158375.1 Thermoprotei archaeon | reverse complement strand
TGTTAGTAACTCCTAGTGAGTTCGCTGTCGTGTTGATTGTATTAGTGAGGATAAAGATTAAACATCGGCTAAGTTTTATAGGAGGAATGAAACTTAAGTAAGTGCAGGGTAGGTAGGTGCGGGGGAAGATAAAATATAAGTACGTAATTGCTATCATATTAACGGTGTTAACCTTGATTTCTTTAACCTCACTTTTTGTAAGGGAGGGGGTTAAGATGAGGGAATCTTTATTCGAATTGCCTAAGAACTTAGTTTTACCTCCTATTGGCTCTTATCCTTGGGATGATGCTAGAGGATTTATAAGGGTTAGTGGTGATGGAGATCACTTCGAATTTGAGGATGGGACACCTTTCTTTGTGATTGGTGTGAATTATGAAGGATGGTATGATAGATGTTGGAGGATGTGGGAAGATGAATTGTTTGATTTGAAGTTAATTGAGAGGGATTTCAGGAAGATGAGATTTTTAGGAATAAATGTAGTTCGTATCTTTATTCAGGGGCCTTTAGCTAAAGATATCTTAAGTGGAGATTTCACTAAGCTTGATGAAGTAGTTAGGCTGGCGAAAAGGTATAGGGTGTACATTTTGCTCACTTTATGGGACTATGGGGCCACACTTGAGGAGGCTCTTAGGGTGGCTGAGAGAATTGCTAGTAGATATTACAACGAAACTATAATTTTCGCTTATGATCTTAAGAATGAACCATCGTTAGAGTTAATAGTGGACAAAGAAGGATGGCATGAATGGCTGAAGTCGAGGTATGGAAGTGTAAAAGAACTTGATAATGCCTGGAGGAATGCAAATCTGGAATATGCTCTTAAAAACTATGAAACTGATTTTAGCAAGATCGAAATCCCTAGAGAGATGTGGAATTCTCCTCGCTGGGCGGACTTCATGAGGTATCTTAATGAGGCTCTTGAAGAATGGCTCAAGGTTCAAATACAAGCCATTAGGAGGTACGATAGGAATCATTTGATTACTGTAGGCTATAATGACTTTAGGCTAGCTCTTCTCCCTGCTAACAATCTTCTTGACTTCATATCTATACACACATACTTTAATGAATTAGATGAGGTAAAGCAGAGACCTTCCTTGTTATGTCTAGACATTCTGAAGGCGTATTTTCCTGATAAGCCTATACTGTACGAAGAGTTCGGATTGTCTAATGCTGTAGCAGACTACCAAGTGAGTTGTGCAAAGGAGATGACAATATATGCCTATTTGTTCTTTAAGGGCTTTGCAGGGGGCTTAAAATGGATGTTAAATGACCATATACTCAATCCTAATAAGTACGAGAGACTTTTCGGAATTTTCACTCTAAAGGAGGATAAAGAGTACCTTAAACCTATAGGGATAGCTCTTAAAGGTTTCTCAAGTGCAGTGGTTGAGAGGATTAAAGAGGGGAGTATACCTTCTTATAAAGGGGAGATGATTCAGTTAATCGATAACCCGCCTTACAGAGAGCAGATACCTTGGGAGTACTGTTCTACTATATGGTACCTTCCGCTTTATCACTATTACTTCACTTTAGAGGATAAAGGCAAGATAGCGGTATATCCTATGAGTTGCTATGGATATAAAGAAGTAGAGGAGCAAGTCGTTAAGATCTTGAATAGAAAGCTCATGTTGTTAATAAGACCTCTTTCTTACGTTCAGACTTTTACTCCATGGAAAGTGGAGAGGTACAGTCGCCTATCGCTCTTTAATATTCCATTTGAGAACTATGGAGAGTGTAAAGTCGTAATCAATGGCAAAGTTATAAGAGTAATGAATGCAGGGGATATAGTCATTATTAAGGGAGGGGAGATCCTATTGAAAAGTAAGAATGATGTGCCGCTCATAACTATGCTTGGTAACGCAGTCTCTCTTCCCTTTATCAACATCTTAGAAAATATTCCTTTAGAGGTGATGAAGCAATTTTTCAAGAAAGTTAATCTGACACGGACAAATGAGGTAGGGGGTTTGATTATAGGAGGTAATGAGAAGGTTCCCTTAGGTTCGATTTTCGAAGATCAAGAGTTAATAATGTTAGTAGGCTTAGACAAATCTAAAAGTGTTAAAGTATGTAGTAAAAACTGTTTAACTTCAATATTCATTATCAAGAAAAGAAATATAGAGCTTATAATTACTAATCCTTGTAGACTTCAAATAAGGAGAGATCTGCTTCAACACTTAGGTAATAGGGTGGTCATTCTATATGAAAGACTGACTGGAGAAAGAGAGAAAGTAAAAGAAATTACATTAAAAGGGGACTTAGTTTCTCTTACGTTAAAGCAAGCAGGAATCTACTTAGTTAAGGGTGTCGACTAAGAGATCCTAATGTAGGAATAATCTAAGAAATTAATCTAGATATCTACTCCACTCTTATGAGGTAACTTCTCTTCGTTAAGCTAAGCTCCTTCTTTATATAACCTTATTAAACTATAATATTTTAAATGTGAGGGGATGTGGATTATGAAGTGGAGTATCTGGACTGCTTATCTATGTGAATGTAGTTTTGAAGAAGCTCTTCTTCATTTAAGAGAAGTAGGCTTAGGGCACGTAGAAGTCTCAATAGAGCATATGAATGAGCTCTTGATAAGATGCTATAATGCGGAAAGAGAACTTGATTCTGTCTTTGCTCATCGAAATGAGCTTGCTAGAAGCTTTGGGGTCTTAACTGTTGACGAACTGAGAGTGCGTATTAAGGAGTTGGGTATGAAGTTAATACAAGCTCATGGGCCTTTTGACATAAGCGAGTACTCGGTGAGCAAGGCGAAGAGGTTAGAGAAGCTTAAGCTTTGGTTTAAACTTTGTAACGAAATTGAAGTGCCCGTTCTAGTTCTACACCCATTATATAAGGAGGATATAATTAGTAACTTAGACTTCTTCAACAAGGTATCTAAAATTGCCAGGGACTACGGAGTATTTGTAGCCATAGAGAACATGGGCTCAGGAGCTAAGGTTGGGAGGAGTATAGAAGAGTTAAAGAGAATAATAGCGGAGAGCAATAAAGATTACCTGGGTATATGTTTGGATACGGGCCATGCGTATTCTACTGAAATTTATAGAGGTCACGTAGAAAAAGCAATATATGAAGCGCAAGATTTGCTCATAGCTACTCATATAAACGATCATAATGGAAAGATAGATCACTTATTTCCAGGAAAAGGAAAGATAAGGTGGAATTTAGTAATCAACGCTTTCAAAGAGATTAGATATAGTAAGCCTCTAAATCTCGAAGTACCTACTGAGAGGAAGGGATGTAGGGGTGTAGAAGAGCTTAAGGCTAAGTTGAAAAAGTTTCTTGTTTCATGGTCCCAAAGCTAATCTATAGACTTCTGAATCTCCTCATTTTGATGTACTGAAGACTCTTCTGATTATGTTCTCCCCTTCTTAGATTCTAGGAAGGAGCATTTCTTAGAAGCCCTTAATTAGGAATAGGAGTGTGGTGTTTGGGTGCTATTTGCATTTGTGTTTAAATCGGTGTAGGTCATATCCGTCTGTTATTACTTTGTCGATATCTGATATCTTATTACTTTGATTGTCATGTCGTCGGTTTTAAGGATTAATGAAGCACTGCTATCACGGAAAATGCCAATACTATTATGAGGTATAGCTCATCAATTAGAAGTAGTAAGGGGTTTAATGTGGCAGGTGGATGGCATATCTAAATAGACTACGTTGGCCATTTTGATGTTCAGATAATTACGTTATTTAGTTCGATATTCTACGCAATTTTTATTTTCTTTTAATACAGGTATTTTAAGGAGGAGTAGCGATGAGCTTGAGTGCTGAGGAGAAGGAGCGTTTCTTGAAGGCTCTTGAGGAAGATAGAG
>JAGGUS010000051.1 GCA_021158375.1 Thermoprotei archaeon | reverse complement strand
GTCTAAACGAGGATACCAACTCTTAGTGCTCTTAGAAAGATTAAAGGAGATTACGAAAAAACCTCTTCAACGAATAGGGCTTTCAGCTACAATCGGTTATCCTGAAAAGATAGCAGCTTTGCTTGGAGGATCTGATGGTGATATAACCATAATTAGAGCTGAGGATGAGAGAGAATATGACTTTGAAGTTAAGCTAGCAATACCCCTAACCAATGAAGAAAAAGAGGATCCTTTCCTTGCAGCAGCAAGAATCGTAGCGGACGATGTGAAAAGTGGCACAAAGACTCTTATATTTACTAACTCAAGGTATTCAGCCGAGAGACTTCAGGGTGTACTATATGACCTAGGCATAGAGTGTATGGCACATCATGGCTCAGTAAGTGTTGAAGAAAGAGAGCTTTCTGAAGAAGCGTTCAAAACAGGGCAGCTTAGATGTATAATTGCGACAAAAACTCTCGAACTAGGCATAGATATAGGTGATGTAGAACAAGTAATACAATACAAGTCTCCAGGACAGGTATCAGCGCTAATTCAAAGAGCTGGCCGTAGTAAACATAGACCAGGCCAAAGGTCAATATGTAAGATCATTTCTACAGATCCAGAAGATTATCTTGAAAGCATAGCCATAGTAAGCTTAGCTAAAAAGAAAGTATTGGAGGAACCCTTAATCATCAACAAGCCTCTTGATGTCCTGGCAAAGGAGATTATAGGAATAGCTCTGCACAACTATAGAGGAATCAAATATCTGAAGAACAAGTTTAAGCCAATAACGGTTCAGGAAGCATACAGAATTATTCATAGAGCTAAAATCTTCGAGGAATTAGCACTACAAGAATACCAAGACGTTATAGAATTACTGAGAAATGAAAACATCATCGTATTAGAGGGTGAGATCCTATTACCAGGTCCAAAATTCTGGAAAGTATGGAGTTTCAACCAAAAGGAAGGTGAAGGCATAATCCTTAGCTTCAGCGACTTCTTTAGTATGATACCAAAGAGAGAAACCTTTGTTGTCCTCGAGGAATATGGTTTAGATAAGTATAGGAAGATAGGTGAACTCGACTCTGACTATGTTTATCGTGTACTTTCTACAGGAATGGTAATAAAACTTGCAGGCGCAAATTGGAAGGTCGTTGAAATCGATGAAAAGGATCATAAAGTCATAGTTACCAAGACAGATGAGAAGGGAGAAGCTCCTGTATGGAGAGGAGAAGGTCCGCAAAGACAACGTATTGTAGCAAGAGAAATGCTAGAGATAATCAAAGAAATTGCCGTGAATCCTGAATTGTTAAAGAATTATGGAGCTAATATCAAGGCCATAGAAACTATAAAGGAGCACATAGATAGGCTAGGTAAGGAATACATAGAATCCCTACTCCATGGGAAAATAATTATTGAGAAAATCCCCTCGATGAGGACAACAGTCTTCATAACCTTCGCTGGAGAACGCATTAACCGTACAATAGCCGCTGCAATATACGAGAGAATAGCAGAGAAAAGCCTACTCGTAAAATACGTTGTAGCACCGTACGGCTTTGCAATAAGATCAGAAGTCATGGATCCTTTAGAAATACTTAAAGAGATTAGAGCTGAGGAGCTCCATACACTAGTAAAACGTCATATCCACGAGAGGTCTCCTTTTGCTAGAATAATACTAGATCAGATGAGAGAGCACTTCGGTTACCCACTAAACGAGAAGCTAGTATATCAAGAAGCGGTGAGACAAGCCCTACTGATATACTATGACGTAGAGGGTGCGATAAAATATATTAAGAATCTACAGTCCACTGAACATTATATTGTTAGGGTCACAGGTAAACCTTCGGAACTAGCTGAAAGCATATTAAGATATCCACATGAAAGACCATGGCATGGCACATTAAAAGCAATAGTAGAAGAAGCATTAACAAGATCAAAGACCGTAACCCTCGACCAACTCCTAGAATATACTTGGGCTAATCCACTCGACATCAAAAAGGAGTTAGAGAAAATATCTAAAGAAAAACCAGTTATCGCACTACTAGATATAGATGCCAGAGGATGGACTGTAGCAAAAATTCCCTTAAAAGAGGAATGGGTTACGATACGGATACCCATAGCTGTAAAATACTTCATCATAACCAGTGTAGGGGATGTAGAAGCGTATAAGAGAGAGGCTATAGAGAAGAACTCAGTACATCTATCAAAATTAATGAGCAAGGGATTAAGTGTAGAGGTAACATTCTATAATGAGGATAAAAATGTTGAACAGAGGTATGTTCTTACAGCCAATAAGGCTTTACCAGCAATACTCAAGGCTCTTAAAAATAAAGTACGTAGACAATTAGGTGATGTTGTTAATGTGAAAGTTCATATTAAAGGGACCTACATTACCATACTACATGCATCTGTGCCAGCAGAGCTTTCTGATATAGTGATACTGGGACTTATATTATCCATAATTAAGATAATTGAAAAAAGCGTTGTCAGCGGAAGAAGGCATATAGTTATAGAATTACCTTAAATCCGTATTCTTCCTCTACAAAATGTGTGGATGCTACTAAAGATGCAATAATGTAGTTAACCTCTAGCTCTCTCTTCTAACGCTTCCTTAGAATCTTTCTCCATACTATATTTTCAACTTCACTTCTTATCTTAGCATCAGGTACTGTCAGTTCTAGCAATTTATTTATTTCATTCTTTAACTTTCTTAAATATTCTTCAAATATTTCAACAGCTTTTTTGATCACATTTTCATCTTTTGGGACTTTAACTACATTGTTGCCGCAAAGAAGCGCATAGTATATGTACTTGGCTATATGTGATTCCCAACCTCTATAGACTTCCTTTTCATCAACTTTTACATAAAAGCCCCCTAAATCTGTACCCAAGACTACGTTATTACCTTTTGGTAATTTAATCTCGGTAGACCAAGGTCCTGAATAATCTAATATATACTCAGTTGGGAACTCTTCTTTTATGGTTAAATTCAAGCGCTTTATTATGCTTTCGGCTAAAGACACAACATTGATTTCACTCCTCTTCTTTGATCTTTGTGTAGAATTCGGTTTCTTTATCCTTGACATAACGAGATCTACTACTGCATGGTACAAAGATTTTAAATCATTCTCACTAAGACCTAGTACTTCAGTTAATAATATTCTATCTATCTCTCGACGTATGTTATTTTCCTTAATTTCCTGGGTTATGGGCTTAGCATCCATCTGTAATAATTTTTTGAATAATTTTCTCAGCTTGTCTCTTATCTTTTCATCAATTGATCTCGGGTCCAATATAGGCAAGCTAGAGTATTCATATACTTTTACGTCTAAGCCACCTAGTATGTTAGTTCTCCCCCATAGTTCGATAAATAGGGCAGTTATTGAAGAGTTTAATACTGCTGCCAATACTTCTTTATCAACACTATTGTCAAATATTTCTATGCCGTATAGCCTTGCATCAATATATATCCTAGCGGAGTTATACCAGAAAGCAAACCTATTGCCTTTACCTATGGTCATCATACATAGAATGTCGCCAGAGATTTCTTGTAATTCGTACCATCTTCTCCTCGATTCACACGTAGGTCTTCTATGGTAGCCATTATCTTCCCCTTTGAGAATGTATTTAAGAGCATTTGTCCCCGCTAGAGAACTTTTATCCTTATGAATTAATAATACGACCATGTCCAGTTCCACTGGTTCAACGATATATCTTTTCAGCTCTCGTGGGCTTTTAATTACGTAGTTAGGTATCCATATAACCTTTCCATCAATAAGGACTTCCTCAAGCTTATATTTTGTAGCATACTGAGAGCTAACGAAGTACTTACCATTATGGTCAATAAAGGCTTCTCTGAGTAACTGCTTTAATATATGCGGATACATGCTCAAGGCATTGTATTGTTCTTTAGTTAATGGATGCATCCAGAACTCTCTTTCAATTCCTAACTCCCTAATCTTATCCTTTGTTAAGTAAAAGAATTCATTAGCTCCGGTTTTTATACCGAATCTAACTTCTGCTATTTTCTTTAATGGTATAAAGAGACCCTTTCTCTGGCCTTCCTTTAATATTTTAAAGAATATTTCTGGTGCTCTAAGGTACTTACCCCATTTCGAGCCTACATATTTTCCTTTTTCATCATCATATCCTTCATCCCATAGTTCGGCTTGCTTCTTTGGAAGTATTCTTATTCTATCATCTTCGTAGTATTCGTTTGTTTCTTCGATTAATTTTACGAGCTTATCTATAGCTTCCCATCGAAGCCTCTCTTTTTCTTCATCATCTTCCACGCCGGGTTCTGGTATAAGCTCTCTTAATGGGACTTTTAGCTGTACAAACTTAACTAGGCTTCTATCTCGTTCTTTTTTATTATTGCATCTCTCCAGAATTGTAATTGCAGTGTCTATTTCTGCATCCTCGAACCATCGCTCAACCTTTGACTCTATGATTGCAACAATTTTGAAGTTTTTAAGGAAATACTCCTGAAGGTACTTGCCATAATCTACGTCAAGCCAGGAATTTGATGTTATTAAACCTATTCTTCCTCCCTCTTTAACAAACGCTCCTCCATGGAAGAAGAAGTATACGTAAATACTGGATCTTTTTCCTACGTCTATTCCATGTATTCTCTTCACTAGTTGTCTTAGTCTATCCTTGTATCCGCCCATGAACATATCTTCCATTTCTTCCTGTCTTGTATACGGTGGATTAGTCACTACAGCATCAAAATCTCTGGGGAATGTTACTTCAATTTGCTCCCTTGTTAGTCCAGGAACTTCATATGCCAGTTCATATAAAGGTGTTTTTCTCCCTGGTCCTATTTCAAAGAAGTCCCGACATGCTATGAATGGCCTGTTTTCTAACGCTTCTAAGTTTCTTATGATCAGGTTTATTTCTGCTAGGTGTGCAGGGAACTTGGCTATGTCTATACCCCAAAGCTCTTTTATCAGCTCTTCATGTGGCTTGACGGGTTTTGGGTATTTGCCTTCCTTATACAATTTCTTCGCTAAGTACTTCTTTCTATAGTATGCTCTTACAGGAAATGTTCCAGAACCACATGCTGGGTCAAGCACTTTTGCGTCGGGGTGTTTAATTG
>JAGGUS010000289.1 GCA_021158375.1 Thermoprotei archaeon | reverse complement strand
GAAGAAGTGGCCATTGTGGAAATTATGTTTAAATTTGTCCTTTGGATACTAGTTAGTAGGGAGGTCTTATGGGTAAGGTTATTGCTGAGTCCTTGCTTGCTAGTATTCTTGATCAAGCTGTTAATCGTATTGCTAAGAAGGTTGCTTCCGGTAAGAAGCTTACTGATAGTGAGATCCTGATTTTAATCTTAGATCAAATGAATAGAAGAATTGAAGAGAGGTTCAATGCGATGGATACAAAATTTGAGACGTTTGAGAAAAGATTTAAGTTAATTGATTCTAGATTTGATGAGCTTAAGGCTTATGTTGATTCCAAGTTTAATGAACTTAAGGAGTATGTTGATGCTAAGTTTAATTCTCTTAAGGACTACGTTGATGCTCGCCTGACTGAAATGAGTAAGAGAGTTGATGACTTAAATAAGGTGCTTAGTGCTAGAATTGAAGATTTAAATAGTAGTCTTAATAAGAGAATTGATGACCTAAATAAGGTATTAAGTGCTAGAATCGATGATCTTAGCAAGATTATTCAGGCTTTAAGTGTGGAAGTTTCATCAATAAAGACGGACATAATAAAGATATTAAAGGAGAGGACGTAGGGGCCTATGGGATCATTTTAGATTTAATAATTTCCTTGAAGGGATCTATCTTTGGGATCTTAGTTTATTAAGGATATGTTATAATCTCGGGTATGACGCTGGAGTGAATATATAAAGATGCTATGACTATGATATCTTAATTGGTGAAAGCTATTGGAGGAGGAATGAATGAGGAATAGTTTCCTAATTATAGCTAGGGGTGTCTTAAACCTCTTCCTTAAGAATTGGAATAGGCTTAAGGGGACTTTCTTTAAGGCGCTAGCGGTCATGATAGTTGCTGACATTGTCTCAGCGATATTTAGTTATTATGGTGTTGAGGTATTGAAGACTAAGTATGAGCTGAGTCCGCTATTTTATAAGCTTAATATGAACTGGGCGCTATTCGTTATAGTAACCTTTCTCGCTTTAATAGTGTTTTCGATGATATTGGCGGGATCTGGTTGTCGGATAGCGCTGTGGGCTTTAGCGGGCTGTAAGGTTTTAAATGCTGTACATGATGTGCTGAATGTCTGCTTCGATATCGTTATAATCAATCCGCCGACCTTATTACCTGTTATAATCTACTTAGTGATAGTCTCCAGTGTATTGGCAGATACAATTATCAACCTAAGGAGTGCTTTTCATAATCGTAGAGCTTATTCTTAATAGTCTTTAGAGTCTAGGATTTAGTTGAGAACTCTTGAGGTAACTATCTTTCCTTCTTTTTACTCTTAATCAATTTTTCCGTGAACTCCAATAGCCATTTTACATATTCTAAATCGTCCTTAACGTCGTCAATGTTGTACTTCGCTTCATGGAATCCCCAAACATGTACATCATATGCTCTTGCCCAGACATCGGCTACTTTAGGCTCATTGAGTCTGCTCGCAATCCTCCTGGCAACCTTGCCTAATAGTTGTGTCCACCATCTGCCTTCCTTTAAGGCCCTATCATACTCTGGTAGACCATATAGTTGTGCAAGTAATTTAATGCATTCCTCAACTGTCTTATACATTTTTTCACTCGCCTGAACAGGATCTCCTCTCTCAAGGTAGGTCTTAGCTTCTCTCAGGAACTCCTTAGCGCGTTCGAATCTTACAACGGCTGCTTCAAGAGGATCAAGTTTCAGTTCCTTAAAGAGGGCGTTAATTATGAAGTCCTCAATATCAATGCCTTTCTCCTCAACTTTCTTTAATAGAGTCTTAGGAATGATAATAATGCCTTGTTCAGTTCCTCCTTCAGTGCTCATTCAATTACCTCCAATTTTAGTCATCTATTTTACAGAGCTCATAAATATTGAAAATCTTTTTGCTCAATATGGTTCCTCCTTTTCAATTCATAATGATCTAAATATAAAAAACCTAGCTTGAATATACTTACAATTATTGTTCAGTAGTAGAGAAGTTCATATGCCTTTACTGCGTATGTTATTGCTTTGTTCTTTTCTCCTTTGCTTATGAGTTCCTTAGCTCTCTTGTAGTATGACATTGCCTCTTCTTTGTATTCCTGTTTAGGTGAGGATTTGAGTAGTTGTTCGGCTAGAAGTAGGATTTCATCTACCATATCCATGTTCATATATTTTATGCTGCTGAAGTATCTGATCCGTTCTTCTAGGCTCTTAAAAGGCTTTTTCATTTTTGCTTCTTCAGCTAGCTTGCGTCCTAACTCGTTGGCCTTCTTTAGTGCTTTTTCGAAGTTAAATCGAGAGACTGGAAGTGGTTCGAGTGCCCTTATGTTCTTGCAGAAGAAGAAATAATATATGCTCTTTATCGCGAGTACCAATCCTTTTCCTGTACCTCCAGCGATAGTTATGCCAAATCCTGGCTTGCCGTTTGAGTTCCCTAAGTCGACAGTATCTAGGAAGTCTTTGGTAAGTCCGTTTATATCTAGGTAGTAGACGGGAGCGCCTATGATGTATCCGTCTGCCTCTCTCATTATTTTGTTGAGTTCTTCGGGCGCTTTGGTATGTTCCGGAGTCCATGGCTCTATCTCATAGTCTATTAGGTATATCTTCTTTATTGTAGCGCCCATTGACTGAGCACCAGCTAAGGCCTCGCTTACTAGCTTATTTGTAAGTCCATCTTTACGTGGGCTTCCTACAACGCCTACTACTAGCATGATCTCCCTCTGGTACTTAATAAGCTGCAGAAAGCTAATATGATTTTCTTGAACTAATGCGCATGTGGAGCAATAGTAGCAGAATGAATGAAACGCTATGTACGTAAATGGTATGGCTCCTCTCAGGCTTATTGAGGCTGATTAATTATGTCCTTTGGCTCTTTTCGTGGTATGTCAAGTCCATCAAAATCTCTATCAAATGAGATTATGCCATCAACATTTACTGATAGGGCCACAGAGTACTGTATTGCATCGTCCATGTCTAACTTCGTCTTCTTAGCTATTTCGACAGCTCTTATCTCGTCGGCTATGGATGTAGCATATACGTACAGTCCTTTGTATGCTGTAAGGCTTAGGAGGAATGTCTTCAGTTCATCGAGTTTTCCTAATCTATCAAGTAATACTATTATTGAATGAATGGTGAAGTCCGTAACTATGCCTTTTACCTTACCATCTCTTAGCATCTTAAGTAAGCATTTACACTCTTCTTTTCTTTTGCGTGAAAGCATTACTTCTAAGAATATGTTAGTGTCTATTAGATACATTCTCTAGCACCTTAGAGATCCATAAGTCCTTAATTCTATGCTGGAGTTCTACGGCGTCTATCTTGATGTCAGATAGTATTCCGTCAATGGCTTCTACAGGATCTCCTTCAAAAGTTATTTCTTCTCTCTCTACAGAAGCTATCCATTTTATAATAGCTTCTTCCATGGCTCTCGTGAGAGCTCCTTTGCAATATCCAAACCTCTTCATTGCTAGCTCTCTGAATCTCATTTCAAGCCTTTTATCTATCTTAGCTCGTATCATACATGGATTCCTATATGGCAATATAGCAATATGGCAATATAAGCCTTTTGAGAACGATAAGGGCATGAAATAATGTCCATTTGCCAACATTATACTCCTTAGGCAGATCCTCTATAAGGTACTTAATGGTTTCCCTAAAGGTCTCCTCGGTAACTATGCCCCATCTAGTTCCAAGAGCATTTATCTTTGAGGCTAATTTCTCGATGCTTCTTGTATAGCTCTCTAGTACCCTATTGTATCTTTCTGTTTGTTCCTACAAACTTTTAACTTGCTCTTGCAAGCCTCTTATGACTTTGCTATGCTCGAGTACTTGTTCTTGTATATTTCTAATTTACTCTTGTAAACTTTTAACCTGTTCCTGCAAACTTCTTATTGCTTCCGTATTTTTATTGATGCTCTCGAATAATCTCACGGATGCCTAAAAAGCTCATGACGGCATAGCGAAACTTAATATCCTTCTCAAGTAATTTGGGTAATTCCTCCTTGAGCTTATTGCTCAATGTATCTCTCCTTATTCAAGACATAACTGATCTAAATATAAAAACTTGGCTTAGATGGAAAATCGGAATAATTTTTATTTAAGACCTTTATTTAAGGCATTGAAGGCGAAAACATGAGGTTAAAGGGCTTGTTCTTGATAATTGCTTGTGTGTTGATAGGTGGTCTCTTAGGATATTTTCCCTTAGCCGAGTTCTTTATTTGGAAGGCGAAGGTAGCGGTTAAGGTGAGACCTGGATTAGCTGAGTTATCGTGGACTGAAGCGCTTTTCAGTGATCATTTTTGGGAATGGTTCTTCTATAACTATCCAGCTACGGGTAGAGTGATCTCTGCGATATTAGGGGTTATTATTGGCTTCTTCGTTGGTCTCTTCTTAAAGAAAGTTATGGACTGAGTTTCGTACGATTCCTCATGTGGCTAGGGAGCGTCCTTCTTGCTTTTTGATTTTTAAACTCATCTCATAATGTTATGAGACTGTCTTTTACATTAACATAGTATGTAGCAAGCAATTACCTCTCAATTATCTCAACTCCTAAGGCTTTAGCAGTCTCCTTGGCTCTCTCTTCAGCATAACAGGTAATGATGATTTTTCTCACGTTAACCTTATTGAACTCTCTATAGAAATTACACTTCCTATCAAACGCCCATACATCATACGGGTCAACGCTAGACTTAACCTCAATGAGGTGGTGGATGTTGTCTTTAATAATGATGTCAATTTCGATAAGTGTAGGATAGCCGAAGACCTTGCCCTCCTTATCGAAGTAAGTCCACCTCTTGACCTCTGCTACTTTAAAGTAATCCTGAACGAACTTAGCTAATGCATTCCTAAATACCTCCTCTGCGACAAGACCCCATCTAGCACCTAGTGCAGAGATCTTATCTCCCAATCTTTTGATTTCTTCCTGTAAGGATCTTATAGCTTTGCTATGTTCTTCTAACCTCTTACTATGCTCTAATACCTGCTCTTGTAAGTTTCTAGTTTGTTCCTGTAATTTCACGACTTGTTCTTG
>JAGGUS010000020.1 GCA_021158375.1 Thermoprotei archaeon | reverse complement strand
GGCATCCACCTTTCCTTGAAGAGTTCATAGTACCTCTCCCATATTTCCTCGTTAGTAGGCGGGAATACATACCACTTACTCCATGAAGGACAACCGGTAAACGTATTCACTACAGGCACTTCCAGTTGTTGAGCGGCCTCTATAGTTTTCTTCATGCGGTCTATGCCGTATTTTATCTTCTCCTCAGACGTCCCTTTATACCATATATCGGTACTCTCATCGTGAGGGCCAAGTATCAACTGTCCTTCTAGGTGATTGCTTAAAGCGGAAATTATGAGACCGTATTTTTCTACGAGCTTACGGTACTCTCCAGCATTACCTGAGATTATTTTATCTATGTCTATATGCCTACTCTCCTTCCATGCTGCTATCTCCACAGCTTCGTATCCTATGGACGAGACGTATTTAAGGACATCCTCAAAGGGTTTATCATTATACAATACAGTAAAGATCCCAACTTTCACATGCCCACCGTTTTATATTTCTTCGTCTAATGACTTAAGCTTAATCAGAGGAAAGAAATGTCTTAAATATGTATCTCAATAAACCTTTAGCTTTGAGAGGAGAACGTGAGCTCAATAAAGGATATGCTTGAGAGGGCAGTAGAACTTGCAGTTAAGAAAGGGGCTAGCTTTGCAGAGGTCAGATATGAAAATGTCTACTCGACTAGTATAACGATAAGAAATGGAGCTGTTGAAGCATCAGCATCATCAGTAGTAAAAGGCTTGGGTGTAAGGACATTAGTTAATGGTTCTTGGGGATACGCTACAATAGAGAGGATCGACTGGCCTCTAATTGAGAAAGCCGTAGAAAATGCGTATAAAATGGCACGTGCTTCAGCTAATCTGAGAAGGCGAAGAGCGTCGCTAGCTGAAGTCGAGATAGTAAAGGACAAAGTATCATCTAAAGTAAAGATAGATCCGAGTGGAGTGCCAATAGAAGAGAAGATAGACCTCTTCTTAAGAGCCGATAAGGAGGCGCGAAAATATGATGAAAGAATAAAAGATAGTAACGTAGTGTACGCCGATTCAGTAGTACAGAAGTTCTACATGAACAGTGAAGGAACAGACATCTCGATGAAGATCCATAGGGTTAGGTATGGTATAAGGATTACTGCTAGAGAAGGTAATGTAATTTCTCCCGCTTATGAAGCAGTGGGCGGTACAAAAGGTTATGAAATAGTACATGAGAAGGATCCAATAGAGTTAGCTATTAAAGTCTCTAAGAGAGCAGTAGATCTACTTCATGCAGAAGTCCCTAAAGGCGGACTAACTACAGCAGTACTAGATAACAACATATTGGCGCTTATAGTGCACGAAGCATTCGGACATACAGCCGAGGCCGACTTAGTACTCTCTGGAACTATACTTACAAATAAAGTGGGTAAGAAGGTAGCTTCAGACCTTGTCACGATAATAGATAGTCCAGGACCAGAAGGAGCTTATGGATGGACGCCATATGATGATGAAGGCGTTAAGGGAAGGGACGTCACAATAGTTAAAAATGGAGTACTGCTTGAGTACATGCAAAGTAGGGAAACTGCCGCTTTAATGAACGCTAAACCTACGGGTAATGCTAGAGCTCAGAACTACGCCTATCCGCCTCTAGTAAGAATGAGGAATACGTATATGGCTCCGGGCGACTGGGAGCCAAACGAAATAATAGAGGATACCAAGGAGGGAATTTATTTAAAGGGAGGAATAGGAGGACAGGCTGATGCTAATGGTGAGTTCATGTTTAGTGTCCAGGAGGCATGGTATATAAGAAATGGCAGTCTTGAAAAACCTTTTAGAGGCGTAACTATTTCAGGAAATGCTATAGAGGTACTGAAGAGCGTTGATGCCGTTGGTAAAGATTTAAAGTTAGGATTTCCGGGTATTTGCGGTAAGTTTCAGAGCGTCCCAGTAGATGGTGGAGGACCCCACATTAGATGTAAGATTATAGTTGGAGGAAGGAGGTGAATTAAAAGATGGAGATCTCCCTTGAAGAGATAGTGAATAAAGCTGTAAGATTAGGAGCCGACGAAGCTCACGCCACATACATTGAAAGTAGAGGTTATTCAGTAGCTATTAATATAGGGGAAATATCGAATGTAATTTGGAGACATAGTAGAGGATTAGAGCTTATAGTCATAAGGGACAAGAAAATCGGTGTTGCTACAACCAACGATTTAAGCACGTCCAGTATAGACGATTTAATAAAGAGAGCGCTGAATATGGCTAATAGTTCTCCAAAAAATCCGTGGTGGAGCAGATTACCTGAACCTAAACCATATCCAGAAGTAAGTGGAACATATGACAAACGCATTGAGGAATTGAGGCCAGAGGAGATAATAGAGATAGCAGGTACGGCTATGAAGGAGATTTCATCATATGACAAGCGTGTATCCTTAAGGAGCGGTGTTATAAACTCTTCTATATCAAAGAGAATCATAGCAAATAGCAATGGTGTGTACGGAGAAGACAAGGGCACATCTATAAGTATGGCTTTTGTAGTTCTTGCTAAAGAAAAAGAGAAGGTCGGTAGTTTTGCTATAGGCCATAGGGAATCAAGAAACTTAGATATAGACATCCAGGAATTATCAAGGGAAGTTGCCGAAAAAGCATTAACATCTCTTAATGCAAGACCTGTAAAAAGCTTTAAGGGTTCTCTTATAATGGGATATGATGTAGCTATGCAATTCTTTGCTACAGTCGTAGCTGCTATGTGTGGAGACAATATATGGAAAGGTAGGAGTCCACTAGCTAATAAGAAGGGTGAAGTAATAGCTGTTGAAAATCTAACAATTATCGATGATGGTATAATGCCTGCTGGCTACAGTTCTTCTAAATTTGATGCTGAAGGAAGTCCAAGGAGGAGAACTGTCCTTATTGAGAGAGGTGAACTGAAGAACTTCCTCCATAATACATATACCGCTAATATACTTAATGAAGAGGCTACGGGTAATGCAAGTAGTTTGCTTTCAGTAGGACCATCAAATATCGATATAAAGCCAGGAGATTATACTTTCGAAGAACTGATAGAGGATGTAAAGGAGGGAATCTTAGTTGAAAGGTTCTCAGGTCATATGCGTTTCGAAGACGGTCTTTTATCCGGGGTAGCCAAACAGGCATTCAAGATAGAAAATGGGAAGATAACATATCCAGTAAAGGAATGCATGATATTTGGCAATGTATATCAGATGTTAAAGCAAATTAGCGGCATGACTAAGGAGAGGAGGAATTGTTACTTTGTAGTAACACCTATAGTCAGAGTAGGGAATATTACAGTAGTCAGTAAATAGTCTATATTTTTATCTCGATCTAATTCTTCTCCTATGTAATTCCTTGATTATTATGTATAGAGGGAATGCACTAAGGATTGTATGAAGTACGTTAAATATTGACGTAAACAATATGATAAGCCCCATAGCACCTACTCCTTTAGTTAAATTAATTCTTAGAAAGTGCGAAAGGCATTGAACACCGTAGTCGAAGAAAGAAGGGCTGATGAATTTAAGTACTATGTAGTTAGCAATACTCATTGAAAGACAGCGTATAAAGAAGGCTAGAAATAGGCCTATAATAAAACTCCTTAAGAACTCTCTCTTAGCTATTCTAAAGCCTACATATAACCCTAAAATAGTTGAAAGTACAGCAATATACTTCATAAAAGGGCCCAATATCCATCCCCTAAATATGGAAAGAGCTATAAAATGAATTGTCGCTACTGCGAGAGCTGACCATAAATCGAATATGCCTAATGTGAGAATAGAAGGTATCTCAGCCAAGTCGAACTTTAAATAGGGTAATGGAGGAAATGGAATTTCTATACCGCTAAGCGTCAATATTACTGCTAAGGCGCCCATTAAAGCAGAGCATGATACCTTAAGGCTAAACCTTCCTGTCGTATTATGTAAATAACTCATTTTTTAGTACCCACTCATTTATGAGTAATCAAAGATATTATAAAACTAACTATCAAGTGTGGCGAAGAATATAGAGGATATCAGCTTTACGGCCATCATCAGAGCTCAGCCGCTCCACTCCTTCATCACGTAAGGAATTCCCTATAAATTTAATATAAGTATACTTTTATAAAATCACAATAATAGATTTTCTTCGTATAGATCATGTATCATAACCTTATCGAGACCTTTAACGTCATAGATAATTCCATCTAGCTCAGTGACTTTCTTGATAACAATATGCAGAAAGGCTTTCACAAAAACTTAACGTTTTTAATGTTTTAGTAACATCTGATCTATTAAAGTGGATCTATCATTAAATTTATTTATGAGGATTTGTGACAATAGGTAGGAGTACATCATTTGAAGGGTGGGAAAGTGCCTATTAAATTAGATGAGAAGACCCTCAATAAAGTTAAAGAATATTTTGCTCGATTAGAGAGTAATGTAGTGATTTATTACGCAATAGATGATGAAGAAGGAGAAAGAGGAGAATTTAGTAGAATGGTCGAGGAGATACTCAAGCTACTAAGTGGTCTGAGCAACAAACTAACTGCCATTAAAATGAATGAGAGCTTAGAACATGAATTTAACATAGATAAAAGACCTGCAATAGTCATACATGGTAAGGACAAATATAATATAAGGTATTTCGGTGTTCCTGCAGGCTATGAATTTGGCGTAATCATAGAGGACATAGTTTATGCATCGAAAGGAACTCCAGATTTACCTAAAGAAGTACTGCTCAAGCTGAGAGAAATAAACGAGAAGGTTCATATACAGGTCTTTGTAACTCCAACTTGCCCATATTGTCCTATTGCTGCAAAAGCAGCACATATGTATGCGATAGCTAACTTAAACATAACTTCAGATGTAGTAGAAGTATCCGAATTCCCAGAGCTCGCTGAAAAATATAATATATTTGCAGTTCCGAAAATAGTGATAAATGATAAAGTCGAAGTAGAAGGAGCTATTCCCCACGAATTCTTCATAGAGAAAATATTAGAGGCCATAAGCTAGATTCTAAGGAAGAAGCCCTCTTTCGACTCTTTCGTCTTTACTTTAATATGCTTCCAATCACTTGTTACCTTAGCTAAACCTTTTATCCTTGCTATATAATTATATGCAGAGAGAGCCGCAGTAGCGCCTTGACCAGCCGAGATGACCGCCTGCTTATAAGGTATATCAGTAACATCGCCTGCAGCAAATACTCCCTCTTTAGAAGTCCTACAAAGCTTATCGATTACTATTTCCCCCTTCTCATTTAATTCTATAAAGCCTTTCAGGAACTCAGTTTTCGTAACATACCCCATCTCTACAAAGAGTCCATCAACTCTTATCGTCTCTTCCTTATTATCTTTTAAATTCTTTATTACTATAGAACGTACTCTTGTATCGCCCTCTATCCTGATGACCTTTGTATTAGGCATGAACTTTACATTACCCTTCGACTTTAAATAATTCAATCGCTCTTTATCAGAGGTTCCTGGATTGGGAGTAGGGAAGATCCAATAACACTCCTTTACAACTTCTGAAAGTATTAAAGCACCATGTAGACCGGCTTCACCTACTCCTACCAGAGCTACTTTCTTCTCTCTAAACAGTGGTGCATCGCATATTGTACAATATGACACCCCTCTTCCCTTAAATTCTTTTTCGCCGGGAACGTTTAGCTCTCGAGGAGCTTTTCCAATAGCGAGTATCAATGCTAATGCCTGATATTCTGTTCCTGAGGCCGTCCGTACCGTAAATGCTCTTCGCTTCTCTCTGACCTCAATCACTTCATCAAATACCATTTCGACATCATAGTTCATAACATGTTCTTGTAATTTTTTAACTAGTTCAAATCCATTAATCGATATGAAGCCAGGATAGTTCTGTATCTCCGGAGCCAATATCGCCTGACCACCTATATCTCTACTTATCACCAGCGTGTTCAGGCCAAGTCTCTTACTATAAAGAGCTGCGGTAAGACCCGCTATTCCAGCGCCTACTACTATGACGTCATACATGGATTCTCACTTCCTCTACTATTGACATAAATTATGCTTATTATTTCTTAGCCGATAGTGAATTATTAAACACATAACGGTCAGAAGGAGATGCCCGTTCATTGATCACACCGGAAACCTTTACATCATCCCAGTATAGTATCGAATTCAGGATTATTATTTTTATCTAGCATCATCTCTAAGTATGACTTTGTAATAGTCCTTCCTGTAAGGTTTAGCTTCGATAATAATGCCTTTAATAAACGCTCCCCTTCTTCAGTATTTTTGCTTACAACCTCTATTTCAAGAAAGGTACCAAGTCCTTTCACCTCGTCTAGGAGGAAGTGCACTTTATTTCCTAGAAAGTCTATTTCGTAGATTCGCCTACTTTTCACGACTCTAGCTACTGGTTTGAAGCCTAAATTTTTGAGTATCTCTAGCATAGCTTGGTAATCACTTACTTCAACTTCTACTTCTAATCTAGATTTGTAAGTGCTAGGTCTGATAGCCTTATATGTAAGCGTCACGCGTCCTTTATTGTTCCGTCTGAGCCTTAGTACTTCACCAGTATCCTTAAAGTTTCTACTAGGATGATTAAAATATAGATCATCCTCTACATTAAAGTCTATAAATTTAGCGTTTAGGTCTCTTATTATATTGTCGAACTCCTTAAGGCTACTTAAGCGTACCTTTACCTCTACCTCTATATGAGACTTCAAGCTTCACACCTTCAATCACTTGGAGACTATCTTTCTCTGCTTCCTGTATAAATCTATTACCTCTTGTACTGTAGTTGCTTCTTCAGGACTTTTATCTGGTCTAAAACGTATAAAGCGAGGGAAACGTATTGCTAAACCCGCTCCTTCTTTTATTACGCCCCATGCGCAAGTATGTATAGGTGAAAGCGTTATCTCAGCTCCTGTTATCTCCATTACTATAGCTGGTACAAACCATACATCAGCTTCCATTTTACTATCGACTCTAGGATGTTTATGATCTATTATATACGGTTCGAACATCTTAGGGAGTTGGGCTAGATCCTCATCTGTAAAGCCAGACCCAACTTTACAGACGGTTTTAAATGTATCAGTACCTGGATCGTATGCCGCCATAAGTAAGGCACCATAAGTGCCAGCTCTCTTACCCTTACCCCAGAAAGCACCAACAGCTACTAAATCCAGAGTATCTGCCAACTCAGCCTTATAGTCTCTCTTATACTTTATCCAAAGGAATCCCCTTGTGCCACTCTGGTATATCGCATTAGGCATTAACGATTTGCACATAACTCCTTCACAACCATCAGCTATAGCTTGTTCGAAGAATTCCTCTAGCTCCTTTGGACTCTTCACTAACTTCCATTCAGCAAGTCTTATCCTATCAGTCTCCTCCACTATAGATTTAAGCACTTCCCTACGTTCAGGATATGGTGTTAACGTAAGGTCTTTTCCATCTACATATAAAACGTCAAACATGAATAAGCTAACGGGATACTCCTCCATAGCTCTCTTGATATCGTATTTACGCCTTCTATGCATTAGCTCTTGAAATGGCCTTAGCTCTCCAGTATCTGGATCTATGGCTACGCATTCACCTTCAACGATCGCCTCATTCGCCTTTATGTGCTTCCTTATTAATTCGCAGGCATCTGGGAAGAAATGAGTTACGTTTTCAAGTCTTCTACTGAATAACGTTACTTCATTGCCTTTCTTATGAGCTTGTATTCTCATACCATCATACTTATATTCAGCAATACAAACCCCTCCTAGTTTCTGGAGTATTTCCTCAGGCGTTCTAAGTCTTTCAGCCAGCATAGGCATTATTGGAACGCCAACATGTATACCTATGTTCTTGACACCTTCAAGACCCTCCTTTATAAGCACCTTAGCTATATAACCTAAATCCGGATATCTGTTGTAAGCTCTTTCTATGACCTCTCTAGATCCCTTACCTTTACCAAAGGATATAGCGAGAGCATCAAGTATGGTCATATCTGCTATACCAAGCCTAAGTCTGCCGAGAATTGTCCTTATGAGATATTTAGCCTCTTTTGGTTTAGCATCGCGAAGAAGTGAGGCCAATAGGGACACTTTAGTATCCTGCGCTCCCTCACCTGAAGCTCTTGCTATCTTCATTAAAGTATCGTAAACTCTGTTAACAGTAAGTTCTCTCTCTACTTGAACTTCTCCCATGAAATCGAATAAGCTGACTCCCTTCTTTTTAGACCTAAGAAGGATCTCTGCAGTACTACCTAAGTCTCCTACTTTTCTAACAGTCTCCTCTACATCCTTTAAGCTACATCCAGCAGCGAGGGCTATAGCTCTCATAACTAATTTTTCGCCCATACCGTATTCTAGGCCTTCATAATCAGGTCTTAGTTTCCCCTGAGTTAGGTAGATTACTTTGTCTATGATCTCTGAGGGTACCTTCTTTAATAGAGCTACTAGGTAGGCCGTCATTTCAGTCCTACGCGTCGTTCTCTCTATTTTCTCATATGTTTCGACTAGCTCAGAATAGAGCATATACTCTTACCTAGAGAAACCACTACGCGGAGGTAATTAACTATTTCGTTCTCATTAAAGCGGAGTTCTACCTACTCTCTAACATCTTCTCGAAAGTCCATCTAATTAGGCTTCTTATCCTACGTAAGCGCTCATCGTTTCTATAGTTATATATTATTAGTTCCTTCAACACGCCTCCTTCAGATTTAACCTCATACCTTAGGGCCTCATCAGGAGTTAGCCTCCCTCTCCTTACATCTTCTAGATCATCCCTTGCATAGCCATCAAGAACTCTCTTTAGCAGAAACGTACTGAAAGGCGGCTTATCTATTTCTATTTTTACGTTGCTCTCAGGCACTATCCTTATCCTATTTTTAGAGACATACATCTTTGCAAGTACTCTTTGTAGAACCCTACTATATATCTCCTCTTCATGTTCTTCTACTTCTTCGGCGACCTCAATTGCTCTGCGAAAGCTCTTAGCCTTCAGTTGTTCATCGATTAGCCTAAGGCATTCCTTAAAGAACGCTATTTCCTCTTCTAATTGGGCTATCTTTTTCTCAATGAAACTTTTAAGATTTGCTAATCTCTTTACTTCAGCTTCAGGCTCATAGCTCATACTATCACATCTTTATGATTTGTTCTTCATGTTCTCTAATATCTTCTCTCCTCTATTAAGTATCTCCCTTATCTTTGAAATGGGTTGGAGTATTATGGTTG
>JAGGUS010000262.1 GCA_021158375.1 Thermoprotei archaeon | reverse complement strand
ATTATTCCAACGTAATCGCTCACCCTACTGACCTCAGGTATTACATGGGATGAAATGAAAGTAGTAACGCCCATCTTAGATGCTAGTAATCTGATCTTACTAAGTATTTCAAATCGGGCAACCGGATCTAGATTAGACGTGGGCTCATCGAGTATAAGTAGCTCTGGATCTCCGATAAGGGCTTGTGCAAATCCTAGTCTTTGTCGCTCACCAGCGGATAGCGTATCGATTCTCTTCTTAGCTAGCCTTCCCAATCCTACGAACCCTAATAATTCCCTAGCTTTCTCTCTAGCCTCCTTTCTACTGAGCCCTTCGAGCCTTCCCATATATTCTAAGAACTCCTCTACACGCATATTTCGGTATGCAACCGGTTTTTCTGGTAAATATCCAACTCGTTCCATAATTTTAATCCTATGTGTAAATATGTCTAGTCCGAAGATCCTGATCTTCCCATATGTTGGTCTAAGACACCCTACTAACATGCCTATAGTCGTGCTCTTGCCAGCTCCGTTAGGCCCAAGAAATCCATAAACAACACCTCTTGGGACCCTTAAATTGATCCTATAAACTGCACAGCGCTCGCCATAGAATTTAGTTAGATCATCAGTTTCGATGATGAGTTCGGTCATCCCTAGCACCTAAGTTCATTACATACTATTTGCTAATGTGTCCTTATTTATACTCATCAAATTTGGATTAAAAATTATTCTTAACATGGAAGCTTGGATAACTTTTTAGTAACATACTCTATTTCCATCTAGTTCTGTACGTCATCTTGTGATACAATGTAAATGTATAAGCTTAATATGATGTCTTCCTAATATGGTAGAGAACTATAAGCGATGGAATGGAAATTAGTGTAAGTATGAGTATTGCTTTACTTCTACCTATGTAATCTGCCAAGGAACCTGCCATTGATGCCGGTAATGCAATTATGGATGTTAATGTATTATACGTCCCTATGGCATCGGCTAGTCTACCAACTAATCGCCCATATGCTACATAAGATGAACATGAGAGTAGATAACCAAATGGCGTTATCCACGCTAGGGATAGTATTATCGGATCATTAGAGAGAGCTAATATGCTCCTAGTGGTTATATGAAGGAGTACCCCGAATATGAGACCAGATATTGGATCATATCTATCTACAAACTTCCCGATGAATGGCGCCAATATCATTTCAGCTACTATCGCTAAAGTTGTAAGGAGGCTGTAAAGAATTTCATTATTTAAGACGTCCATCATCTTTGCTCTTGTTAATCCCTCTATAGACCATATAGAGAACCACGATATTAGGATGGCAGTATTTAACATGATACCTCTCTTCTCTAGGAAACTGATTTTTAGATCATCAATGAACTCATGAAGTAATCTTGAACCCTTTCTTTGCAGTCCATCACGTATAGGCTTATAGAAAAGTGCTATGATCATACACATTGATAGATAAATAATAAGGCAGAGCATTAAAACGATCCTTAAGCCCAAAACCTTATAAAATATACCAGCGCTAAGAGTGCCCAGTAGGTAAAATGCATCATCTATGCTTCTCCATATTCCAAGCCTGGTTCCAGGTTTGCTACATTCCATTATTTCGGCAGTTAGCGCCGGAGATCCAATGCTCCATAATGCTGTACCTAAGATATCGGCTAAGAGAACATTAATCAAACTTAGCTTTATTAAAGGTAATACAAGTACAAGGGATGATGAAATCCAGCCGATCAGGATGAAGTATTTCCGTGCGTTATAATAGTCTGCAAGGAAGCCATATAGCTTAGAGAAGGAATTGAAGAATATAGGAAGCACTATACCTAATGATATTAGTAAGTTGCTAGATGACTTCTCCACTATATAAAAAGTATATGTTAAGCTAAGCAGAGAGCCCGGAAAGGCGGCTATCGATGAGCATAACATTAATAATCGCCAATCAGAGGAGCTCGCCATTTTATTGACCCTCATATTCTATAAATTTCGAGTTTAAGTTGCATTTTTAAATCATTCTCACCTAGTATTATATCGAACTACATATCGTTCATCGGAGAGACATTCAGCCTTCAATGTCACCTTAATTAGTAGGTAGAGGGATGATGAAAGGTAGAGGAGCCGATAGATGATGTGGCGTCCCGTTACTGATACCTTATTACTACTTATTTAAAAATTAAACTAAAAGAACGTAATTGATCTCTTAGAATACATTAGCCATGAGCTAATATACGCTAAGTCATATCTTAAATACTTCACCGATTTAGGGAATAACTTATGCATTTGCATTATTTATTAGGATAACGTTGAGGTTTTCAAAGAAGGTTGGCATGTAAGCTTATATCTTGTTATGACAAGTAACATTACTGAATTTGTCATAAGATTAACGGATGGCCTAAAGGCCTTGATATTCCTTTGGTTGAGGCTGAGTATACTGCTTAAGCGATAGTATGGGGTCTTCTCTTCCCTTTAACTTACATTTTATCCAAGAATCTAGAAGGCTCTTTAACTCTTTAACAATATCAGTTCGTTCGTCAGCTAAGTTTATGATCTCGGCTGGATCTTGTCTTATATTATATAGCTCTACTCCAATATTGCCATATTTCTTTAAAAATGGCAACCAGTCTCTAAAGTGCCCATTAAAGGCAAATACATCACTTAGCATCTTTAGCTCAGGTTCATAATGTATTATAAGTTTCCAGTCACCCTTTACAATGCATCTCTCACCCCAAGTTTCACATATAACAAAATCTCTAATCGATTCGCCTCTAATTAATTTAAGGAGATCATCTCCATCGAAGCTCGTT
>JAGGUS010000046.1 GCA_021158375.1 Thermoprotei archaeon | reverse complement strand
TATTTTCCATTTTCTGTTGAAATTGCCACAAACTTACCTTTTTTGTATTCAAAATTGGCCTTAACTATATCACCTCTATGAATAGTATAGCCTCTAGTCAATTTAGGTAAACGTACTATTGCGAAATCTCCTACTTCATTATCTAGTATGCGCGCAACTCCTTCATATAAGGGCTTAAATCTCCATACTCTATCTACTGGATCATAAAATCTATGTCCTACTATCCTTCCCTCTACTATTATTTCGTCACCAGAATCGACGTAAGGGATTTTGTTTAGAAGTATTACTTCATTGGAAGGAAGAAGGAAATCTAACGCTTTAGTATCATTTAGTTCCTCCTTGATAGCATTAGCAGTAATTTCGATATCAGCTCCCATTAGAGGCCTTATATCACGTGGAGGAGTAGCTTTAACTACTATGTAGTTCCCTTCTTCAGGTCTCTCTAAGAGGGGAACATTTCGATCCAAATCCCAGAAGAGGGAAGGATAATGGACTTTACTGAACATAGTAATTCTGTGAATCTTTTAGAGTTCCCCCTTTTAGATGTTTCTTTTTGGAGACATATATGTAGAGTGCTAAAAATGAAGACATTATACCTATTATGATTAAGGATAGAGAAGCAATATGCTTAATTAAATAAATCTTCTCCCTATAGGATAGCCATTGGAGATAGTGTTCTCGGAATATATCTTTAGCACAATAGAATAAGTAGAGTGCATAGTATATATTGCTATTAGCATTGGATATTGCCTCGTTTAAATAGCTTTTTATCTTCTTTAATGAGCTTGAAGGTATAGCGAACGGCACATCATATAATATATTAAGGAATTGGTTGAACATACCAATAAAACTAGGATAGGACGCGTTAACTATACCAGAGACATAAGCAACACTTTGAAGTAGTTCATCTCTTGAAATATCAATGAACCCGATAAGGACTACCCTAAATGTTGCGTTCTCATAGGCTAATGCCGCGGGATATCCTATGACTAGATATACATTGCCAGATGCATTAGAGGCAGAATTAACTATTGCTAAAGGTAATGCAACTTTCGATTCAAATACGTAACCAGAAGTCTTATTAAATATAGTCGTGGTCTTGTTGAATATAATGTTACCGTACTTAGTTAGCCTTAAAGTTATATTTCCAGTATATGTAACAGCGTAGGTACGGGCATCAATTAAGCTCCAACCTGTATATTTCAATTCCTTAGCTCCAGGGTATAGTATGTCCTTAGTGACAATATAAGCTCCGGCACCTATTCCAATAAAACCACCGCCATGCTTTAAGACATTCACTATTTCATTACGTAATACTGTAAGAGAGGAAGCGTATTTAGAGAGATCTCCATCAGGAAGTATTATTACGTCATATAGAAGACCAGTATCCTGTTTTAGGAGAATATCGGACTCCTTTATAATACGTACTTTAATCCTCCAGGTAATGTTATCTATTCTAATTATGGAATTCCGTAAGTAGTTAAGTATCATATAAAGTGATTTCTCGTTTACGTATTTTCCACCATAAATGCCTACTAGTATATAAGCTGATTTAGGGGCCTCCTCTGCATCTATCGCCCTAAGCGAAGAAGTCAATAATAGTAAAATTGTAAAAATTAGGACTGTAGAAATCCTTGGCAATGTCAGTCCACCTCAAGAGAATCCAATCTTGCTGATAACTTCCATGCACTTACGACCGGAATCAAATGGCTTGAAATATCTTTGGGCATACTTCTACCTTTTAAAGGTAAACGTAATCTTGAAACTTCTTGAGGTAGGTTCGGCAGTATATTTTCTTCAAGAGTTCGCGTATTATAGGTGCCATTAAGGAATAGAGGATTACTTAGTACTGAGAGGTGAAGTAATACATTAGTAGTTATCCCATCTACATAGAACTCAGTCAAGGCAACTTTTAGCCTATCTATTGCCTCATTTCTATTGTTGCCCCAGGCAATGACCTTTGCTATTAGTGGGTCATAAAAGGAGGGTACTTCAACACCAGGATATAGGTATGAATCGACACGAATACCAGGTCCGCTTGGTGGTAGATAGGCGTTAACGATCCCTGGACATGGATTTAAAGTTTTTGGATCCTCAGCATATATGCGAGCTTCGATTGCATGACCTCTTGCCATAACTTCATTCTGTGAAATGGACAGTCTCTCTCCTGCAGCAATGTGGATTTGTTCCTTAACTATGTCTACTCCAGTGATCTCTTCTGTCACCGGATGTTCTACTTGAATTCTAGCGTTTAGTTCAATAAAGTAGAACTTCTCCTCATAAGGTATATAGATAAACTCTACTGTACCAGCGTTAACGTAGTTTACAAGCCTTACTATTTTCAAAGCAGTATACGTTAATCGCTCCCTTACTTCATCGTTAATAGCAGGTGATGGTGCTTCTTCAAGCACTTTTTGAAAACGTCTCTGTATGGAGCATTCCCTTTCGAATAAATGCACAGCGTTATTATGGTTGTCTGCAAGTATCTGAACCTCTATGTGTTTAGCTTTAGGATAGTACTTCTCCATGTAGATATCGCCTTTTCCAAAAGCAGTATCTGATAGCTTAGAGGATATATTGTAAAAGCGTTTAATCTCATCTTCGTTATGGCAAATGAACATTCCAATACCACCTCCGCCGAAGCGTGGTTTTAATATTACTGGATATCCGATGCGCTCTGCTTCATTGAGAGCTTCATCAAGAGAGCTTATCTTCTTGAGGGGACCAGGAACTACAGGAATGCCGTTTTCGCTCAAGTACTTCTTGAACGCCAGTTTGTCACTGACGAGTTCATGTATACGAGATGGCGGTCCTATGAATATGAGATCCTCTTCGGTAACTCTTTCGGCGAATTCCTTGTTTTGAGCTAGAAAACCATATCCAGGATGAACTGCTTCAGCACCGCTTTGTTTTGCTATTTCGACTATTTTATCTATGTTTAGATAACTCATTTTAGGATCTGGAGGACCTACACGATACGCTTCATCAGCTAGTAGTACATGGAGAGAATTTTTATCCACATCAGAATATATAGCTATAGAAGTGATTCCAAGCCTTCTTAAAGTTCTAATGATTCTAACGGCTATTTCACCACGATTTGCGATAAGCACTTTCTTAAATGGCGGATGCAGAGGAGGCATAAGCGAACTCCAGGTAAAATAAGGACAAAGAATATTAAATAAACTTTCTTGCTTTGTTATTCCTATCTCATTAAACGAAAAAGACTACGGAGGACCTTTCTTTAGTGGTAAGTAATATCGGGGCAACTAATCCCCGTATAAGTTACTGTGGTAAATGATATATAAAGCTTGTGTTTACAAAAAGAGGTATAACAGATATATGAAGGGTTAATGCGCTATTTAGTAATAAAAAGTCCAAGGAATACTTTACAATATCATATATTAATATAAAAATAGACAAAATGGATATGTTGGAAAATAAAAGTTACTTAAGAAATGATTATGTTACTAAACATGAACCTATTATACAACCAACAATACAGAGGAGGGATAGGAGAAGAAGCTTAGGTAAGAGAACTAAAAAAGGAATTGTAAGAAGCATTATTAAATACGGGAAAATAGATGTTAAAACTAAGGATGTAATAAGCTTAGAACATATTGTAATAAGGAATAAGAAAATAATTATAAAGAAACTCAGCTTGAGACCCACTATGACAGCGCGCTTGATCCCACCATCTAGAATGATTCCTAG
Organism: Thermoprotei archaeon; assembly: GCA_021158375.1. Lineage (GTDB taxonomy): Archaea > Thermoproteota > Thermoprotei > QMSL01 > B3-G16 > B3-G16. The sequence continues at coordinate 1,549 of JAGGUS010000046.1, read as the reverse complement.
AATTAAAGAAATAGCCAAGGGAACGAGCCATGAGAACTTAAATAAAATAAGAGTTAAGAAAGCAAATAGAATCACTAGTATGTCATCCTTGAGCTTCATGAAGTTCTATTCGCCTCGATCTATTAACTCTACCTTTATCTTATCACCGCTCTTAACCTTAGAGAATACTGAAGGATCCCCTATTATTTTACCTAATATGTTTACGGGACTCGCAGGCCTTATTTCTTCAGGAGATCTACTTGCAGGAGTTGGGCCCCAGAATATACATAAACTATTCCCAGGAGGCCAATAGGCGACGGTCCCCTTATCTACAGTTTCTTGAGCATTCTCTTCAGGAACCTCTATGGGCGTTTCGAAATACACTTCATCACCCCACCTATAAGCAGTAGATTCAAAGGGCAATGCTTCGATGAGAGCTTTAAACGTCTTAGGACTATGTTCATCAGAAATTTCAGCCTCAACAGGACCTGTTGCTTCAGTTATGAACCTAATCTTAGCTTTCACTTCAATCACCGATAACTACCTTAATAAGGGTGAATATAAGCGTAATGCAATGCATATGTGTTGTTATGATTGTAAGAGAAAATGGAAAGTCCTTTTCTAATTAACTAAGTCGAGATCAGAACAGAAGGAATACTCATCATTATGATGAGTCAGAGCTCGCGCCCTTCTTCATCTCTTATGGATAGTATTCACTTTAAAGTTCTCAGCTTGAGTTAATAAGCGTTAAGCATAATGCGTATCCTTTTAATCGAGATTGAAGTTAATAGCTATTGTAGTCATTAAGACTCGGTAGAGTATCTAGCATAATTAGTTGTTTATTTAAGATCTGATCTCTCACTAATAGACGAAATGTAGTATTTTTTCGAAGACTTTCATTAAGGCGCTACCATATTCCTTGACTACTATTTTGCCCTTAACATAATATCTAGGAATTTCAGCACTATACGGTATATACACAACATTATTTAGCTTATGTTCTTTCAGAAAGGAGTCGAGTTCTTCATAAGCGCCGCCTTCAATTCCATATTTGTTTATTACTAGGAGGATATCCTTATCATCAAGGGTCTCGATTAATTTCATCATTCTTTTTAAGTCGTAAATTCCAAGGGTTGTAGGTTCTGTGACGAGGATTATTTTATCAGATAAGCTTAATGCCCTATGTATGCCGCTTGACGTACCAGGCGGGGTGTCTATCACTACATACGCATATCCATTCTTTTTAGCGACTTCCATGGAATACAATAATGTCTCTATCATTACCTTTATTGAAGCCCTCTGTCCTACTTTTAACTCTCCAACGACTAAAGATAGATAGTTCATGATGCCTTCAAGGATGTAACCTATTTCCTCACTACCTTCAACAATTGCTTTTTCAGGGCATACATAATAACATATAGCGCAACCTTCACATAATGAAGATATGTAAAGCAGTTTATTCTTCGTTGGGATGAGAACAAGTGCGTGCACAGGACATGAAATAGTGCATTTACCACATAAAGTGCATTTCTCTTCGTTTATTATGGGCTTAAATCTGCTAATGCTCTTG
>JAGGUS010000095.1 GCA_021158375.1 Thermoprotei archaeon | reverse complement strand
TTCATGTTATATTCAGTTGGTGTGACTCTTGCTGGTGCTGCTGTCATAATCCTAACATACTTCCTACTAAACATGAGCGGAGCAAGAATATACGGACTAAGCCTATCAGGAGCTCCAAACGACTGGATGTATCTACCAGGCCTAACTGTGTATGTATTCCCGAATACTACTAGTGCTGAACAAGTCACTCCAGACTACGTAAACACAATATTTATGAGCAACAGACCTACTCTCCTTGTCGCGAATCATAGTGCTGGTATAGCTATGTGGTATAAGATTGCTAAAGATGTTGATATCAAGCCTAGGGATATGTTCTGGGCATTATTCATTGCCCTCCTAGTATCCTCCCTTCTAGTATGGCCTATTACGTTAAAGATGTACTACATGGTAGGTCAGGCAAATACTGTAAGAGGGAACTTAGAGTCGTGGTGGGTACCGCTCTTCGTAGATCCAGTAACATGGCAAACCAAACCGAGTATGAGACCTTGGTGGCCTCATGCCCTTACTGGTGCTATCCTTGTTGGCATACTATCATACCTAAGAGTACGCTTTGTATGGTGGCCATTCGACCCAATTGGTGTTTATATAGGCATAGGACACGCTACTCCAGAGCCATTTACACCATTTGTTGCTTGGCTTGTCAAGTATTTGGTGATAAAGTTTGGTGGTATGAGAATACACGATGAAATGCTCATACCGCTTGTTGCGGGGATAGGTGTTGGTTCAGCGCTCTGCTGGTTCGTTGGTGGGATAGCCGCCATACCAAGATACATAATGGCCTAAAACACCCAACAATATACTTTTTATATTATATTTTACGAGCTTAATTTAGTATCCCTTCATTAAACGGCTATTTGCGCATTATTGAAATTATTAAGACTCAAAATTTACCTTTAGAACCTTTAACTTTTTACCATAAGTACTGGCGGTATACAATGAGAGTACATTAAGTTAAGTAAAAGTATGCTATTTACAGATCCTACACGCTTATAGGGAATTTGTAATGAAATTCCTCCTTTAAGAGATCAGCTATACGTCCCTTCTTCATCAAGATCCGCCGCGTCCTCGCTCATCACGAAGTACTAACCCCATATATAGCATATAGAGCATAAGCCTTAAGCTTTTCTTTGAGTAATATATTTAAGGCTATGAGGATAGTCTCGGGGACCCGAGACTAGATGAGGAAGCCCTTATCCCTCTGAGCCGAATAAGGACTGCGTTGTCATGTCATATCGAGTACGTTTTAGATAAGTGGACATATTAAAAAAGAGCTTCGTTATACTGATTAGAGATAGCTGATCCTTATAATAGGATATGAGCTCAGACCTCATCCATTTTGGCATGCCACATTTCTTGAGTTTTCGTTTAAACTTAATCGGCCATATCAACTTCATGAAAGTGAATTTTAGCATAAAGGGCAAGATAATTACTATAAGGGACACTATTAATAACAGTATGTACATTATCACATTCAAGTATAGCAAGGTTTTATCTAGTTTCGAGGTCATCGGCTAACCTCACATATAACCTATTGCCACTTCTCCTAATAGTTACTATTCCCTTCCGTGCCAACTTATAAACCCTTTCTGAAACTATGCGTCTAGACGCCTTGCCTCTTATCTTCTTAACTCTCCTCGTGAGTTCAGAGATCGTGATCTCTTCACGAGTAGATAAAACCTTAATAATAGACTTAGATATTTCGTCAGTACGATCAACTTTAGGGAGTATTTGTACTATACGCGAAGAATATTCTAATGCCTTTACGGCAGGTATCGAGAATGCTAGAACTAATTCTCCAGCTATTTTGAGCGCCTCTGCAGAGTATACATCATTCGAACGAAGAAGTCTCTCTAAGTTATCTAATCTGTTTAATACAAGCTTTAGTAACTCCTCGATTCTCCTTAAGCGTTCCTCTAGCAAGGCATTGCACCTTGCACTACGGTAATCTAATCTTCACTTTCCTTCTCCCTTTCTTCTTTTATCTCAATACGTCTTCCCCTATGAGTTTCCATGAAGGACAATATCTTGTTCAACATCTGACTTAAAGCTAATCGTTGCTCTAGATACCTCCTTGTTAGATCACGTATTTCATCGTCAGGCATTCCAACTTCCTTTAGTCTTTTATAGAATTTCGCTACATCATCCCCTAACTTATCACCACTTATAGTACCTAGTAAAGTAGAGAGCAAGTCAGAAACGGGCTCCTTTATATCCTTAAGGAAACCCGAAACCGCTTTAAGCACGCCTCTAAGCTCCTCTACGTCTGAGCTTTCTCTTATTTCCCTTCTTTCCTTCTTCTCTTCAGACAACTCAAATCACCAAAGTAATAATGAGAGTTCAAAGTAATAACCATTTACTATAGAGGATGAACAATATGTGATCAATGCACTTGTTAGAGGTTAGAAGCTCAGTCGTCTATATAGTCTACGTCGCTTCAATCGCCTTGATACTTTACCCAATTTAACCTTTAAGAAATAAGATATGAGAGCTATCATCGTAACGGCAATTAGAAATACAGATAAATTTTCACGCGCTATGGAATACGCTTTCCATGTAACCTGCTTAGCAATAATCGAAAGCCACCCAATCTTGGGAATTACTAAGATGAGTTTCCCCATAACATTAGATTGATGAACAGGATCTAAATCAGGAGCGTTATTTGCATCACCTTTTGTTATAAAGAAAAGTGTGTTCTTATAACGCTTTATATCTATTACTCTGTGTACGACAAATTCCTCTCCATCCCAAAACTGTATAATATCACCTACGTGTATTCTATAGTATGGAACCTTGGCAATTATCACCAAGTCACCAGGTTTTATAAGAGGAGACATACTCCCACTAATAATTACGGTAGGATAGACTCCCAAGAAGCCAAGAGAGAACCAGATAATAATCATTATGATGGTAACAGAGATAAGTGGCGATAAGGAGTTCTTTTCACCTCTATTTCCATAATGTGTCTGCGAGGTAGCTTTTTCTACTATGATGAAATTGATCATAGAGCTTATGAAGAATAGAAACGACTTAGTAGTCCATGAGAGATCAGGAAGGAGAGGGGAGAAGTATTCAAAGGAGGCTAAAGTTAACCTATACAATATTGCAGATATTGGACCTCCCCTTAGGAAGATATATGTAGCTAATATGTTCTCCGTAAGGGTTACTAATACATTAGAACCGAGGAATTCCATTAGGGATGGAACTGAGTCGATAACCTTTAGCGCACTATATATGTGAAGCGATATCATAGTTGTAACTATCAGTGTTATTGTCATTAGCCAAAAAGACGGTTGCCTAAAACGCCCTAGCATAGAATATCTTACTAACTCGATAGCAATTATGAGAAAGAAGAAGGAAACTATATTGAAGGCAATACCCATAGGATTATGCGAATAAGGGCTATATCCAAAACCAGATACAAGAAGACCAAATATTACGAATAGGGAGATCTGAAAGATAGCCATTATAATTGAAAGTGGCATGAACAGGCCATAAGAAGGAACATAGAAGGAAATCTTTAAACTATTCTTTAGAGCAATGATTAAAATTATAGAGAGGCAAAACCAATATATTGAATAGAGTATAGCGTTTAATGCACTTTTTACATATCGAGATAAGAAAAACTCGAAGAGTACGTAGGATAATACTACGAGTAATAGTGCATGCCAGGGATACGTCTTAGACTGATTACGAACATACATGTGATCCCCATATCTAGGAGAAATAAAAGAAAAGAGTGGAAATTTACAGTTCATCTCAACTAGTTTAAGGCACATATTCGTTCCATTGTACTACAACGATCGTTATAGTGAACGTATACGTAAACCCTTGCTCTGCGCCTTGCTCTACATGTAGATCTAGACTGGTCTCGATGGAGTCACCTGGATCTACTTGTTCGCCAACAGAATCCGTTATTTCTAAAGTAATGTCGTAGTCTCCATCTCCATCAAGATCAAGCGATAGTGGTTCGTTGCTATGCAGTGGCTGCCCATCAACAGTAATGCTTTGAATTATCCAGGGAATAGTACCAGTATTCTTTATAGTAAAGCTGAAGTGTACGTGATAGCATGGATACGCGTTTTCTATCGTTATGAATGCTGTTTGCTTATCATCACCTACTGTACAGACAGTAGAGCCTACGTCTTTATTGTAGTCTGGATCTGTTTGACCTGGTGGATCATTGCTAAACCAATATGTGAATTCCGCTTCTAGGGTTCCTGTAGCTACTGAACCGTTTATTGTTAATTGTTTGTCCCATCGACTGTAACTTATTCCGAATAGTAGAGTTGAGAGGACTAGGATAAAGAAGAGAGGTTTTAGTATGCTTCTCATACAGATCGCCTCGATCTTCCGTAGAGATCTTAGAAGAAGGAGTTTATTCGTTCCATTGTACTACAACGATCGTTATAGTGAACGAGTAGCTTGAACCTTGCTCAGCTGGTTGTTCTACGTGTACATATAGAGATACATGAACGGAGCCATCAGGATCTATTTGTACGTCTCGTAGGTCATCTGGAGATGGAGTCATTGTTACAGTTAATTCGTTGGAGTTTGGATTGTCTATGGTTACAGATTCTATTTTAACTGGGATCGTCCCGACGTTTACTAAATCGAAGTCTATTGTACAGCTATAGCATGGGTAAGCATTATCTATTGTAACTGTCATGGTCTCGTCCTCATCAGATAAGCAGACACTACAACTACCTACGTCCTTATCGTAACCAGGATCTATTCCCGCATCATTGCACTCAACATTGGCAAATACTACATCCAAAGTTCCAGTATTAACAGTACCTTGAATGAATAGCTCTTTATCCCATTTTGCATAAGCGATGCCCATTACTACTAATGCCATTACTAGAGTTACTAATAGGGTTGTCGTTGCTTTACTCCTAACTTTCACACATACCACCTCCGATATACGGAAGGAAGGGCTATCATCGGGCTTTAAGCCCTTTAACGGGGGCTCCCAATTAGTCCCCCGGAGGAATGTTCCTCACACTAAAAGGGTATAGATGAACTTAAAAAGGCTGTGAAAAAAGGATCTAAACTGTCAATATGTAGCCAGCTACTGGCATCTTTAAATAGATCAGCATTATGCATTAGAGCTACACAAGATTATTAAGATCATATCAATAGGTATATGTCAGTGATGATGTTGACAAAAGCATTCTCTATACTATTTATTACATTAATGATCATTCTTATGTTAACAAATGCCATATACGGACATTGGGTTAAGAGGCTATATATTAAGGCCAAAATGAAGACAGGAGATCCTAAGTTGAAGATTTTATGCTGTAAAGCCTGTACCTTATGTTGGGCTTGCGCTTCATGCGATATTTTAAGCTACAAGGAGGTAGAAGTCCAACTTAAGGGGACTAAATGCTGGATCTTATACGTTAAATTATTCATCGTTAATAATGGTACAACACCATTAGATATGGAGTATAAAGTGGAACTGCCGAAGGGATTTAAATGTAATAGTTATTTCTTAGGACCGTATAAGACAGCGGAATTAAACCTTACAGCAATAATGAAAGATATCATGAACTGTAATTGGCTGAGCGAGCCCCCTGATCTTAATATAGGTGAGGGATTTGTTGCACTTCATGTGATAAAGCCAGGTTGTTTTAATTTGGATAAGGGAGTATATAATGGTCTTATAGAATATACTGGTAGGTTTAATTCATGGATTACTCATGCGTACATAACGCTTAGTTTCAATATAACGAGTCTTTGTGATGATAATTAGACGGTGTATATTTTTGATCCATAAAGTAAATTCACAATAATTTTTAGGGACTAAATTAAAGATGAAATGGATGTAATTCGCATGAGCTCGGATACTCTAAATTTCGTAAGAAGAAGGGCATTGATCTTAACTATAATATTTACTATAGGAACTACGATTTCTGCGATATACTTATACTGGGTTCATTCCATTCCTCTTGTGGAAGTTAGAAAGGAAGTTCTAGCCAATTATAATCATTCCCTTAACTACGATTACGTAGCTTACCTTACGCCAAACGAAATATATAATAGAAGCATGATAGATCCGAAAAAGGAGCTGGTCTATCTTAGGATTACGAGATATCTTTTGTTTAATGTAGATTATGAATTTAGAACTTCAGTAAGGGGTATTGGTTATATTAACTATACCGTAAGGCTCATACTAGAATCCCCCGCTGGATGGAAGAAAGAACTAGGTATTCTAAGTAATAGAACAATTGAGTATGATGGAGTTCTTGCCACCGTGAGGGATTGTATTAAGGTGTATCCCAATGCATACTGGGAGCTCATAAGGACAATAGAGAGTGAGACTGGAACTAAGGCTAAAGATTACAAAATACTTTTGATTTTCAATATAAGGACTAATGTAGTAACTGGAGTGGGCACGATAGATAGTAAGTATAATCCTAAAATAGTGATTAATCTAAACAGGGAGACCTCAAGCGGGGATGTAATTACAGTAGACCATGAGGATGATACTAGAAATGGGGAGATAGCTAGGACATTCGTGACTAGAAGAGATTACCTAAAAAATCAAAGATATTACTCATACATCCTCACTGCACTTACTGGCTCCGGACTTGTTTTCTTCAGCGCCTTATTGTTCACAGGTAGGACGAGATGTAAGAGCGCTACCGAATTGTTAAAGCCTCTTGAGGATATCATAGTTGATGTATCAGAGAGGCCAGCAAATATGGAAGATTATGTAGTAGTCAAAGTATCGAGTTTAAGCGATTTAGTCAAAGTTTCAGATGCTCTATCCAAGCCGATATTGATTGTTAGAGAAGGTGTAAAGAGCGAGAAGTTGTTCCTCTATGTCTTGGACGAGAAGACCTTATATAAGTACGAGATGGCAAAATAAGGACATTATAAGTAATTAACCAAAGATGGCATTAAGTACTTCATTTATTTTCTTAAGTAATGCTAATCCTTTTTCTGTTGTTATATACACCTGGTAGCTATCTCGTGAGATCACCTTTAGTAGATTCCTTTTTACAAGTAGGGGAACGTACTTATCAAATAGCTTGAAGTTTATCCTGGCTCTGTATACTATCTCGGTTTTAGTCCTACCGCTTACGGCTGAATCTAATATATCACGAACTATTCTTACACTATCTCGCTTCAAGTTGCCCAATCCTTGTATAATATAGGGAAGCAATATTATTTAAAGCGTGATGTAGGCTGGATACAATATGGAAATCCTAGTTTATTTAACAATGTTTTGATTTGCTGAATTAATCATTCAATATCTGGACTAATTTCTGATAGAGTTCCAGGAAAGTAATACCTTTATTAGTAATGCTTACGCTGCCGTCATCATTATAATCTATAAGACCTTTCTCCTTCATATAATCTAAGTAAGCATTTAACTGGCTCCAGTTTAGGTTCGCCTCATACATAATATGGGTGCGTTTCCTGTTACCGTAACGGACTGCAATGATGATGACTGCAATAATATCAATGGGTGAACGCCTGGCCATGTTCTCCTCATTAAATAAGCGTTTTCTTCGCACAATAGATAATTGTTGACGGATACTTAAGATTTTTATGTATTCCAAATACAGATACGTGCACTAGTATTGACTATCTGGAAATGCGGATATTATGGGTAAATAGTACAGACTTCACTTACTTTATTATCCGAATCATCTGATCATAAAGCTCTATGAATTCCCTACCCTTCTTAGTTAACCGATATCTGACAGAGTTTCTATTATTT
>JAGGUS010000307.1 GCA_021158375.1 Thermoprotei archaeon | reverse complement strand
TGTTTGTATCCTTTAGACCATCAACAGCCGCACGAAATTGGGGTGAATTCCCAAAACCTGGAACTAGATCCTTCGAGAATGCAAGGTTTTATTATTCTTGTCTAAAAGAGTATGGTTTTGAAAATGCTCACCTAACTGATATCATCAAGTGTCAGAAGCCTGTTAGTGCGAAAGTGACTCCATTAGAGGTAAGGAATTGTGTTACAAGATTTCTTTCTAAAGAGATTGAGATAGTCAAACCTGATTTAATCGTCACCTTGGGAAGGAGGGCTTCTGATTTAATAAGCTGTATTCAGGCATGGCTCAAAACAAACATACCTCAATTTCAACTTCCACATTATGCACAACGTGGATCAGATGGTAAAGAGAGATTTCGTGAAGCACTTAAAAGACTGAGAGAACTAATTAAGAGTTCTAAGATAATTTAACGACATGAAGATATAGCTCTCGTGAAACTTATCCACCATCTTAAGATAAGATGCCTATGAGAAGAACATAGTGATAGCAATAATAGAAATAGTTTAGTTCATCTTATATGTCAAAGCTACCGCGAGGAAGGTATAGGATGTGATGTGTTAATGATTAAACTCTTCAGAACAGGTGAAGGAAGTGTATATTTGAGTACTTTGAGACATGTCATTAAAGGATATAAAACAGTAAGACGACAACAATTAGGGGAGTAAAGTGAAAAACTGTTTTTTCTTAACTTTCTCCACTGTGACAATATTAATACTACTATCAATGTTCAATCAAGTATTAGCTCAAGGGGGAGAGAGTATCATTAAATGGAGATTAGAGGAAGACGTTATTGGTAAAATTAAAAATGGCAAGGCAATAGGAATTACAATTAATCCTACTGTTGGAATGGATGGTGTAGGATCATACATTAATGAAGAGGAATGGCCTAGCAAAGGTAGTGAGCCAATAGTCTATTGGCACGTGTTTATAGATAAAGTAGTTCCCTTCTTGCTATATCCTCCAAATGAAAAGAACTCTATCCTCGTAAATAACGTTAAAATATTATTACCAGAGGTTAAGGCGAAGGAGGTATGGTTCCTCTATACTGCAACATCATGGGTTAGAGAGGGCGGAGAGCTAGGAGCTTACGTAGTTGAACTTTCTGTGGAGTATGATGATGGAGGCAATCAAGCCTATAAGATACCATTCGTGGACTGGTGTGGCTATCTTGTAAATTACGAGGATTATGTCAATAACATACGATATTATCATCACCCAGCAATAATAGTGAAGAGTCGTATAGGTAAAGAGGGGGATACGCACAAGATACAAAACCTTAGGACGGAGATTTGGGCATGTGGATTAGTAACAAATGAGTCAAAGGTTTTAAAGAGTATTGTAATACCATATATCGCTCCACCGAGGAGATTATGGGTTTTTGCTCTCACAATAGTGTTGCCTGATGGAAGCTATATGCTCCTCAAGGCTGATGGTACAATAATGATTATAAAGGAGAAGCCAGTATTCAATGAATGGTTAAAACTCATCGATAAAGCAGAGCAAGTAATCTTTCTGATACCGTATTCTCACTGGGATATAGATTGGCTTGAGCCTTGGTCACGGTATAGAGAGAGCTTCTAGATGCCTAACTTCAATAATTTTAGCAACAGCCTTAAACCCCTACTATGCATTTACAATCGATACAATAGCATTTGTTAGGGATTACTGTGAGTGCCATCCTCACATGAAGGAAATCATAAAGAAGCTTTATGAAATAGGAAGACTTGATGTATGTAGTGGATCAATATCTCAATTTGATGAGAACTTAGTTAGCATTGAAGGCATCCTCAGGGATTACTTCTATGGAATTGAATGGGTTAAAACTGAATTAGGGATAATGCCAAGGACATTCCTTCAAGCTGATGTATTTAGGCACTCACCCATCACTCCAGCTTTACTAAACCTCTTCGGCTTTAAGCACCTAGCCTTTGGTAGAGGGGCTGAAGGACTTAGCTTACCTCTTACCTTCACCTGGAGATGTCCTATAGATAGAAGAAGTGAGGTCGTGGTATTTTACGAGTTTTACAACGAGTTTTTCGACACCATAATGAAAACAAAAGATCCTCTTGTAGCAATAGAGACCTTGATCGAGAGATTAAAGCCAAGAGTTCCAGAGGGGGTCAAGTATATAGGCGTAGTCGTAGGAGCTGACTTCATTGAAGCTGATACAAGGCTAGTAAATGTAGCAAAATTATGGAATGAGAAGAAGTTTAAAGATACAGGCACATTGGTTATAGTCAGCACTTTATCGAAATATTTTGAGTACCTCGAGAAGTGCAAAGATAGGTTGCCTATAAGGGAAGTTGATATCAATCCATTATGGAAGGGATTCTATGCCTCAAGGATAAAAGCAAAGATCTATGAGAGAGAATTGACGAACAAGTTGCTCGCCATAGAGAAACTATATATTGTTCTGAAAGCTAAAGAGTTGGTTGATGAAGAAGTATTTAACAAGATTAAGGAACTCTGGTGGCTTCTCTCTATGAATCATCACCACGATACTATAACTGGTACATCACCAGATCGAGTATGGGAAAGCTCAGAATTAGTAAGATATGAAAAGATTAAAGAAAATGCGGATAAATTACTTCATGAACTCGCTTCAATACTAGCTGAGCACTCTAATATTGAGGAAGAGTCTTGTATCGTGATTATAAACAATTTACCATGGCCAAGAGCAGATCTCGTAATAACGAAGGTACCCATCAAAGGGGGTTTCATTCTACTTGATGGGGATAAGGAAATAGCTTATGACATTCTAGACGTAAATGAAGAAGGCACACTAATAGCCTTTAAAACACTAGTACCCCCTTGTGGATACAAGATAGTAAGAGTAATAGAGGAATTGAAGCCCAAGGAATTAGAGAAGATAGGCATAGTTGAGACTAAGGATAGATTCGTCATGGTAACTATAGGAAACACTAGGATAACCATAGACATGAAGAGTTCAGCAAGCATAGTAAATATAGCTGGAAATGTTGAATTCAAAGGAAAGCTTGGCTATATAGCAGCAATAACTGATAAGGGAGATGCATGGAGTCTAAGACCGGAAAAGGAATATGTGGAATGTTGCGCTGGAGAGGCAAGACTCGTAAAGAAAGTTGTAGGAGGTAACTTAATATTACTTAAATTCAGAATTAAGCAAGGGGACTACAATTATTACAAGACGATAGTTCTAACAAGTAATAAGGGAAACATAAGGATATATGAAGTATACGACTTAACCACGCCTGATGTAAAAGAGAACTTATCGGTATTAATAAGGTCAAGGGTTACGATAGGTGGATCTACTCAAAAGCTACTACATGGATTGCAGATAGGATTCATTGAAAGGAAAAAAATTGACTATTACCCAACATACACCTACGTAGCTCTTCAAGGAAAAGACTATGGAATTGCAATAATTAACTACGGAGTGCCAGGAAATAAGATAGTCAAGTTAATGTTCCTAGGCAATGTTGTTGAATTCAAAGGAAAATATCAAGTAGATCTATTGGCCTTTAGGCATCTACCTCATCCACCACATTCCTTCTCTGTAAATGACCCAGGACCTCATATGTTAAAGATTTGTTACATGCCTTATGAAGGTGAACTAAACGAATCTAATGTAATTAAGGTAGCTCAAGAAGTCAATAAACCCTTAGTAGCGATATTTGTTAAAAAAGAAAAGAAAGGTCTCGCAAAGGTATTATCCTGTGAAGAAGCTTTGCTCGAGGCACTACCGCATGGAAAAATCTACGCAGATTTAATACCACTAGCCGAAGACAAAGTAATGAAAATAGTGGGGAAGTACGACAATAATGTTCAAGAAGCTGTAATTTTCGACTTCATGAACAACAAGGTAGAACGAATCAGTCTAGATCAAATGCTTAAAACTATTGGTATTCATCATATAAGGTATAAGGGGATTATATTCTAAAGTAGAACTCATAGCTGGGGTAACGACGTCAATAAACATTGAAGTTGAAGGTGAGAAGGTTAACATTATTACAAACGAAGTATACTTTATTCCAACAACTAAGATCAAAGTAAACGGCAAAGTATTAATTCTAGAAGAGCGTAAATTAAACGAGATAGAGGTAACACCAAGGATTGCACAGTGCTTGGTAAGAGTTTACGTATACACAGGGGATGGGATAATATTTGACAAAAACACTAACCTAGAGATTTATAAAGATAACAAGTTAGTCGTGAAGAAGGTAATAAAGGGTCAAGGCGAACTACAACTTGACCCAGGAGAGTATATATTCAGGATAATTTATGGAAACTACACAGCCTTAAAGACCGTGTATCTGGACAAGAGTGAACACACAATAGTATTCCTGAAAACGGAGATTACCCCTCCAAAGAAGGTAGAGAAAATCACTGGGGTAGCTCTATTAACTGAAGTACTAGCAATTATCATAATAGCGGGTGTTCTTCTAGCCTTATTGGCGATGCTAAGAAGGTGGCGAATGAGGTAATGGAAAGTCCATTGTCGTATTTAAAACCAAAGGTATACTATACAGGTCATCACTCCCTTTATTTAAGTTTATTCACAAATATACCATTTGTTCTCGAGGTTTAGATAGTACGGATAGGTGGATAGAGGCATTTATTTAACTCCTTTAACTCCCAAGTTCTAAGTAAGACTGGGTATATGTCATGTTGGAGTTTCTTGTTGAAACTAGCAATACGTACGCATTCATGAGCGAGAAGCTAACTTCAATATGCCTTCTTGTTCACGTATCTCATTAACTGAGATCCTAGCTTTGGTAACTTAATGTTTTTATATTTCTCTACATACTCGCGAGTATCTCCCCAGAAGTCGATAGTCCTACCATAGGCTCCTATAGCATAAATGAATATTACAGGTTTTCCATTTATCCTTAAGAAAGCTTTACTTGATGAGTATTTGTTTATTACATAAACAAGCTCGTT
>JAGGUS010000235.1 GCA_021158375.1 Thermoprotei archaeon | reverse complement strand
CCTATATGGACTCCAGGGCTTGCAGGGAGTCCTTTTAGAACTACCTTTGCTTCTGCTAATCGAACCTTAGCCTCCTCTTTCGCTTTCACCTCCTTTTTGCGCACGCTCCATACGGTCTCAGGTCTAGCCTGTACTATAAATACGTTCTCTGGAAACGGTAAGTCTTTGTCTATTGCCCACTCTATGTCCATATGTCTACCATAATGCTCCTGTATTTTTATCGCAAGCTTAGCAAGCTCTATTACTTCTTCATCAGTTAAACATGGCTTCTCCTGAAGTTCTTCTGGAAGGGGTACTATTTCTGTCTCTCCAGTCTTCGGATCCCTGGTGGACCATACAGTCTTCTTAGCTATTCTCTTCTCTACTATCTTCATTGTACTCTTATCGACAACATACTCATCTGGTGTAACTGAACCGCTTACTACTGATTCACCAAGTCCCCAATTACCTTCTATTACAATTTTACTCTCATCCCCCGTTACTGGATGTAATGTAAACATCACGCCTGCCGCCTTAGCATTTACCATCTTCTGTACCGCAACACTTATCAACACTTTTTCGTGTTTAAATCCTTTCTCATCTCTATAGAATATCGCTCTCGGGGTAAAGAGGCTTGACCAGCACTTCTTAACCTTATCAAGGACATCTTCAACACCAACTACATTTAGATAGGTCTCCTGTTGGCCTGCAAAGCTTGCGTCTGGTAGGTCTTCTGCGGTAGCGCTCGAACGTACTGCTACAGGTAGCTTAGGCTCCTTAAGGCCGACTCTTTTACATAGCTCTATGTATGCCTTTTTGATCTCCTCCTTTATATAATCTGGCATCTCTGCCTCCTCTATCATTTTACGTATCCTCTTGCTTGCCTCCTCATACTCCTCAGGAGCTCTAGTCTTTATGACTTCTGAAAGTACTTGGTTAATCTTATCCTTAATTCCTGTTTCCTCAATGAACCTTTTGTAGGCATACGCCGTAATAGCAAAACCTGGTGGTACTGGAATACCCGCATTTATCATTTCTCCTAAATTCGCACACTTACCTCCAACTAAGGGAACGTCCTCTTTCCCAAGCTCCTCAAACCAGAGTATTATGGCTTTTGACTTGTCCTTAGTGCTCATAATTAACCCCCTATGTTTCACTCTACCGTGATTCATTTTCTGCTCGATTATAAAAGTCTTACTATTCAAGACGGAAAACTTAAAACCTACAAAGAGGGAGATCACATAGATAACGGATGATGAGGGTGCAGCCGTACGACCATTATTTGGAATGACGAGATTAACCCGGTCTGATCAGTAAGTACATGTGAATCTATTAATGCTCGCTCTTTAGTGATAAATTTCTTAGATCAGCAAAGCTGGGTTCTGTCATAGCCTTCATGCTCCATCCCCCATAGTCTCATCATCTTCAATATTCCGAAAAGTTTAACTCTTCTATATACTTCTGATAATGGGGATTGTTAATGCCCAAAGAAATATTTGATAAAAATGAATTCATTAAGTTATCGGAAAGAGCTATTGAGTGTAGAGTAAAGCGTGGAAGAGATTACGTGAAATTAAAGCTTCGTTTAAAGCGATATCTATATACCATTAAGGTAAAGCCTGAAGAAGCAGACGAGCTTCTTAGACAGATAAAATGTTCACGGATAGTAGAATTTTAAGAAGACGTATACTGCTAATGAAAGGATTATTGGTATTGGAAGGCCTGGGGCATATTTTAGTTCATACTTCCTCATTAAGTAATAAAGTACGATAGAGCCTATTATAATTATTATTAATGCTAAAATTGAAAACCTTCCACCAAATGAGATCCCGTACATGGCCATCATAATGGTATAACATATTATATCTCCTATGCCTATATTAGCTAATCCAATATAGGCAGTAGCAAGCGAAATAGGATCTCGTAGATCTAAAGTCCTAATAGCAGGTCTCTCTAGGTGTTTCTCGTGGGCTTTACTGAGAGTTTTATCCATTAGAAGCTTTATAAGCCCTACTCTAACAGATATTACATCATATATAGAAAGGAGTAACAAAAGCATTATTAGTAACCTCTCTGGAATTACTGTGGTCATCATAATTCCAGTTAACGTCCCTGTGTTTACTAATAATACCTCATGTACATATTGAATGACTTCATGACCCCTTAGGACTATTACTATTAACCATAGTATAGTATTCGTCAAAAATAATGGTATGGAGTACTCTGTATATCCTGTTATCTCGCACAAAGAGTAAAGTGAATAAAACGAAAGGTATATCAGTATGACTAACAGCATTGCTGATATCATGTGCGTTTTCTCCTTTTTTACTAAGAGTGAAAACACTATTGTTATTATGCTAATAGTTATTATGAAAAACGCTACATTCAGTAGTAACTCTTTCATCTCTAGAACTCTTGTATACTGTCTTTTTATCTCTGTATTTACTCTTAAATTCGAAGTAGCAAAATATACAACCGACCCTGTAATAAACAAGTATATGATGAGCGCTACGGCTCTTCTTATTTCCATCAATTTTGCCACCCTTATATGCTATATACAGATCCAACGTCAGGATTTAAGACATCCATCTCGTATCTCTCTTTAACTTGTGATATAAATTCTGTTATAGCATCGGGCTCTCCATGTATTAGAAAGAGCTTTGTTTCGGGTTCAAGTTTTGATACAAATTCTAGAAGTTCCTTCCTTCCACAATGCGCAGAAAAGTCAAACCATTTTATTTGTGCCCGTACTTTTTCTGGTCTACCATTAAGAGATATCGTGCCGCTATCTAGTAGTTGTCTGCCTGGGGTTCCTGGTATTTGATAACTTACAAGGAATATAGCGTTCTTAGGATCATTATATATCCTCTTTAAGTAATATAACGCAGCACCTCCTTTCAGCATTCCTGCTGGCGTCACTATTAATGAAGGCGACTTAAGGGCCCTCCTCCTATCTTCCCTTCGCGTAACCCACTTCACGGAGGTAAGCGCATTTTTGATGAACTTATAGTTCTTCAGATAATATGGTTCTTCTAGAATAAGCTTAGATGCTATCCTTGCCATACCATCTAATATTATGGGATATTCAAAATTATACCTTTTTAATATACATATTATCTCTTGGGATCTCCCCACGGCAAACGCAGGAACGAGAACTATTCCTCCTCTATCTAATACATCCCTAGCGGACTCTACAAACTCTTTCTCCAACTCCCTTCTATCTGGATGATCTACATTAGCATAAGTGGTCTCCATTATTACTGCATCGAGTTCCTTAAAGTCAATATTATCGAGTTCCGCAGGTCTTAACAGCTGGGTCTCTATAGTATTGAAATCTCCTGTATAGAGTATCTTCTTATCATTCACTTCTACTAATATGCTGGCACTACCTGGAATGTGT
>JAGGUS010000285.1 GCA_021158375.1 Thermoprotei archaeon | reverse complement strand
CACTACATGTACACCTTTATTAATTGCCGTCAGTACGTTTTTTAACCCGGGATCGCCCGTCTCATAATTTGAAGGTGTAACTTCGACTAGTACGTCGACATCAACATCATTTAAAACATCTACTGTAGTCATATTGGGCCTTCCATAATATCTCATATCACTAACATGACCTCTCGGCATGTTTAATAGCTCAAAAAGCTCTTTGTTAGAGAATCCCTGAACATTTACTGCTGCCCCTTTTGAATCGACAATACCAACTATTACCAAAGCTGTATTATATCTTTTTAGCAGTTCTTTCTCCCTATCTAGTATCCTTTTAGTGAAAGCACGGCCTACATTTCCAAATCCTGAAATAAGTATACGTAGTCTCTTCATGCCGTTTTACTAGCTTCCTTTAACATACCTTTAACTTTTTCGACAAGCCTATCAACTATTACATTCACTACTATTTCACCTAGATCTCTGGACGCGTATTTCCTTGGATCATCACCATATATCCCCTTAAGTTCTTCTTTACCGATTAATCTCTCTATGTGTACCATACTTGGATAGAAGTACCAGAATATCGAGGTTTCCCACTTGGCTGCATGGTCTCCTTTATATCCTTTATCCTCAGCAAATACGTACTCCGGAACCGCTAATACTTGAGCTCTTCCACCTTTAGATTTATATTCCTTCACGGCTTCTTCTATAGCCTCTAAATGCTTCTTTCCATAATGACCACAGAGGATTACTATGACCTTAAATCCAATGGCATCTAACTGCTGAAGTAGTTCCAATGCAAGCTTTTTCACTAATCCCCTACTAAACTCAAGCGTGTAAGGAAATCCATATACTTTCAGCGTCTGATGTCCTATGTACAATGGAGGAAATACTATACCTCCTGTCCTCTCTGCAACTCTACAACATATCGCAAACGCCTTAAGAGCATCTTGTCCTAAAGGTAAATGTTCTCCATGCCATTCCATAGCCCCCCAAGGGACATATACTATTGGATGTCTCTTTATCTCATCCTCTATCTCTTTAGGCAGTAAGTTCTCCATAAGCATTTCCTTCACCTTAGCCTAGTAAGGCGTATGCATCATCAGCTGTTGCGTTCTTATGTACTATCTCGCATAAGGCTTGTGCCATCTTAGATGGTTCCTTGTACTGAAATACATTGCGTCCTATAGCAACACCACGCGCTCCACTTTTGATAGCTCTCTCTATTATCTTAAGGAACTCTAAGGTATTCTCTACTTTTGCACCGCCACGTATTACTATTGGTACAGGTACTGACTCTACGACATATTTATACTCCTCAGGAGTTCCTACATATGTGGTTTTAATCACATCAGCCCCATATTCTACACAAATCCTTGCAGAATATGCGATACTATCTATGCTATTTGGATCTTTAATATAAGGCCCCCTAGGTATTGCCTCAACGACTAAGGGCATGCCATAATCATCACATATATCTGCTACCATCCCCATTTTTTCTAAAAGCTCAACTTCTCTTTCACAACCTAAATATACCATTATGGCTACTGCATCTGCTCCTATTTTTAATGCCCTATCTACCGTAGCTATTAACCTATCATCTGTTTCGTCAGGTCCTCTTCTTGTACCCGTACCATCTATTCTTGCTATAATTCCAACTCTACCCTCAACTATATCGTATACATGCTCCAACATAGCAGGAGTCATTAATAGGGCATCTATGTCTGCCTTCATAATCTCTTCTATAGTGCTTCTAAATCTCTCTATACCGGATATAGGTCCGTACCTTCTACCATGGTCAACGGCTATTATAACAGTTCTTCCAGTACTCCTTCTAAATATATGCCCTAATCTAAGTCTCTTTCCTACATATGAACTCATGTCTTAACACCTTATACAATATTATTTATCCTTATCAATTTTAAGCATAAATGTTATCTCAACACCCTCTAGAGTCTAATAGAACCAAGCATAAATGCTATTAGACCAATTAACATCCATATTAACACTCTCTTCTTCTCCCTTATAGCTACTTCTTTACTGGACTTCTTCATAACTGAAATAGCTGAATATATCAATCCAATATCGGTTATTAGAACTAATGGTATGTAAGGCCACGAGGTAAGCTTAAATAATGGCGGTAATATGCTTAACGCTACTGCCATTAAGAAGAGAATTAACGTTAGAATTGCCGCGCTCTTAGGTCCATAGCGTACTGCTATAGTGGCAATACCGTGTTTCTTATCACCCTCTATGTCTACTATGCCCTTCATGACCTCTCTTCCTGTATTGGTCAGGAATACCATGCTTATGAATAAGATAAGATAAGCTCTTAGACTCCCTAATGCCAATCCTCCGTATATAAACGGAACTACAACGCAGAAGCTAACCATTAAATTACCGATTATTCCATATCTTTTACAACATGAATTATAAGCTATGGCAACAGCAAGGGCTACTAGCGCCATGATTAAGCATTTAGTGCCTATGAGTATTGCAGATAACAATCCAATAATTGAGAGCATCGCCGCATATACTAATGCTCCGCTCGGACTTATTTCACCGCTCGGTATAGGTCTTGTTGGGTCATTTATTTTATCTATCTCCCTATCAAAATAGTCATTTATTATCATGGATGCTCCTGTAAGGGTAAAGGCTGTTATAAAGGCGAGCATAAGTTTATATAAAGCTGTTATAGAGGGAATACTTCCTAACGATATAAATGCTCCAACAAACGTGGCTATTCCCATCATAATGCAGTTTACAGGCCTTATTATCCTTATTAGAGGATGCACTATTATTTCCCTCCTCAAAGAGCAAGGGCCATAGCTTTTATAATGTTATCTGCTACTACGACAATAGTTCTGCCATCTATTCTTTTAACTCCGGGCCTACTAGCGATACGATCTGCAAAATCAACCTTTGTATATTCAACTTTAAGCTCTACAGGAGATTTGACCTTAAATGGCTTTACTTCTTTCGCTTTTTTCAAAGCACGCATGGCCGCTTCCTTAATCATTTTGTATGTCACATTAGGATGAAGGCATATTGCCGCATACATACTGGTGGCTCTCTTTACGGCTACACCTTCTATATCTCCAAGGAGTTGTTTAGCTTCCTTTACAGCTGCCTCGTCTCCTGTCACTAATACTAATGGTACGTCATATGTTCCAGCAATTGCAGCCCAAAGCCCTATCTCTCCCACCTTAATACCATTAATCCAGATGTTCGCTATAGATAAGGAAAGCGTATGTGGTAATAGCGCATTCTGGGTTCCTGCCATAGCATGAGCACCTATAGCAAATACTGCGTCGAAGGTACTATCGAGGCCTTCCATTTCAAGGACTCTTCTCCCCCTTATTAATTTAGCCCGTTCATCTAGTTCTTCCGGAATTATGCTAAATGCTGCTCCATGTCCATCTAATACCACTACTTCGTCTGCTCCTCCATCATATGCGCCTTCTATAGCTGCATTAACATCTCTCGTGAGGAATCTCCTAGCTCTTTCGTGCTCTCTTCCTCCAGGATTGAAATCTTGCCAAGTTCCACATACTCCTGTAGCTCCTTCTAGATCTGTCATTATAAATACTTTCATGATTGATTCCCTGTATTTATTAGACGCTGGGCTATTTTAAGCATTGAGCTTCACATTATCACGATTAGCGATAAGGTTAATTATGAAGCCTAACTAAGACATCATGATGACTTCAGACGACATCGACTTCTATATATATGGTAGAAATGCAGGAATGCCAATTCTAGTACTGAACGATCCTTTGTTAGGCCATATTCCTAGGGGACTTCTTTATAGAACAAAACTATATAACAATATGGACAAGGTATTAGATGTAGAAGTGAAGAGAGATTATCTAAAGGCGCTTCTCTATCTCTATCAAGTACTCGGGCTAGTAGAAATAAGTGATAGTTCATGTTCTCTTCGATTCCCTCTTATAATGAAAAATGAGCGTGAAACTATATTCGAACCAGCTAGAGCTATATCTACTTCCATAGTGAACTACATTAGGCGACATCTTCCTGAATTTATCAATAAGTATAATCGTTCATCCCTAAAAGTTCAAGGCTTTTCTTGGGAAGATCTCAACTTCTTACTCATAGCTGGTATTCTATTGGACTTTGTAGTGAATAAAAGCCTAATTAAGCTTATCTTAAGTATTCCTGGCATAAAGGCGTATAATCGTAAGGCCAGCTGGTATGTATGGGGTATTGAAGGAGGACTTGACTCTAAGCATGAGTACTGGCTCTATGCACGTGAGGGCATAATAGGCGGTTCCCTTCTTGTATTCTTAAAGGGTAGCTCTATAGCTCCAGTATACCTTCGAGACATAGATCTTCTCATACTTAAGAGATTCGCATTAAAGACACAAAGTCCAGCTCAAGTCAGTTACGAATTGAACATACCTGAGGTAGATCTTAGAAGAATCCTCTCTCATTGGCTTTCCTTACACTTATTGAGAAAAGAAGAGGAAAAGGGATATGAGCTCTATAAGATCAATTTTCCCTTCTTGATTGGTAACGACTATAGCCTCATATTCCAAACTTTCCTTCGTACTGGGAATGAGCTATGTAATGTAGTTCTCTTAAGGCAGATACCTGATCTCTTAAAGCATAAGTATAAGATGGGTCTTGAATACGTTGATGACATTACCTTCCTTCTAATGATGTATTATGCATCTAAATGTTATGCTGTAGATGCACTTATATCTGAAGGCATAATAAGCAATCCTCCTGAAAATCCTCAATTACCTTGGGGACTTTGCGCATGGTGTAAGCAGTGAGGTTAGGAGTAACTTTTTAATTCATTCAATATTTTATATACCCTAGTGGTTTAATGATGCAGGATAGCTCTTTTATTAAGTTCCTACGTAAGGTTGGTCGTAGATATGGGACGGTATATAATTTATCTGATGTAAAATCAGCAAGACAGACTACTGCATCTGAGTTATTAGATGTGCTTTTTCTTG
>JAGGUS010000108.1 GCA_021158375.1 Thermoprotei archaeon | reverse complement strand
TAGCTCTAGACGGGAAAGATAAAATCTATTAATTGAGAAGCTATAGATATGTGAAAATGTGAACTTGGCGGATATAGTGCTTATAACATTAACAATAACGCCTTCAGGAGCTCTAAGTCCAGGCCCACTTACCACAGCAACAATAGCTCTTGGAACAAAGAGTAGCTGGAAAGCAGGAATTAAAGTGGCTCTGGGTCATAACATAGTTGAATTTCCATACATTATAGTACTATGTTTAGCATTCAAAAAGGTACAAAGAGTATTAGAGGGAGCTATGGGTAGCTTATTGCTCGTAGCTGCAACATTAGTAATAGTATACTTCGCGTTGCTCTTGTTAAGAGACGCAATTGAAGGTATAGGTATCCGGGAAGCTAATCCTAAGGTAATGAAAGGCCCAATACTTATTGGAATGGCACTTACAGGGCTAAACGTATATTTCTTAATATGGTGGGTAAGCATAGGGTTTAAGCTGATAAGTGATGCAGTTCGCTTAGGCGTAGTAGGGATATTCGTAATGTATGTAAGTCACGTATGGATGGATTATGCATGGCTTGCATTGATGGCAGAGGCAGGGGCAAAAGCTAAATCAATCCTAAGCAGTCGAGGTTATAGGATATTCTTGGCAATACTAGGGATTTTATTAATATTATTTGGAATAAATATGCTAACAACGAGATTCTTAAATGCTAAAGTACTTCCATTCTAGATTTATTACAATAGCACTACAAAGTCAGACATGGTTGACTTTAGTAATATGGGGCGTTGTACTCTTCATAGTAGTAATCATAGCTATGATTTTAGCAGAATACGTATTAGACTGGCTAAGAAGTACGTCAACACGAATACAAACCCCTGTAAGTGCAAAAAAGAGCGAATTAGAAGTACTGAAGGAGCTTCTCCAGGAAATGAGGGCACTAAGGAAGGAGATAGAGGGATTAAGGAAGGAATTAAGGGAGTAAGTAGATCATCGCTTGAGTTGTATCTTAACCTAGGTTATTTTAAATAAACTTAGTACGATGAGGTGGTTTATTATTGGGAAGGCAAGAAAGTAATGGAAATCAAGAGCTTGAAAAACTAGTATCAGACCTTAAGGCACTCGCTAATATTACTCGGTTAAAGATTCTCATCCTCTGCGCTACTAAGGAGAGAAGTAGTAAGGAGTTAAGAGAAGCGCTAGGCATATCGAAGCCACTATTGATAGCACATTTACGCATCCTTCTAAGAGTAGGCCTTCTTACTTATAGAACTGAAGTAGATGAAGAAAGGGGGATAGTAAAGAGATTCTACAGGGCTGATTCCCAAATATGTATTAATAAGAAATATTTATCAAGAATATAATTGCCATACCCAATACATCCTACCTTAACCACATGATCTCTTCAAATACTCCACATAACTCTTTATATTCTCTAAGGCGTTGGTGAATATATCTGCTATGAACATTCCGCCCTTCATAAATAATAGTCGAAATGCCTTCCTTAGGTGCTCTTCGACCATTTTTAGGAGTGCCATGGAGTATTATTTTCTACCTATCTACGTCTAAGTATATGCTAATCTGATAACAAACAAGTTATCCTTCCTACGTAATTCTTCATGTCCTTTACTCTTTTAAAAGGCTACGTGGTTCAAGCCTTTTCACTTCCTTTACTTTATCAAAGTCTTTGTCGTAGCTTATGATAGTCGTAATGTTATTTTCTAAGGCTACTGCTACATGAATAGCATCTCTTGGCTTTATTCTATACCTTTCTATAAGTTCCTGCGCTCTGAGGATTGTACTCTTCTTAACGCTTAGAAGTTCTAAGTTCGGGAATTCTAAGAATTTCCTGCCTTGCTCTATAGATGGTTTTAAGCCGAATATTCTCCTTACTACCCATACGATCTCATCCCATGTTATTGTTGCAGTACAAGCTCTTATTAATCCTTCAGAGATCTTTAAGAGGAGGTTCCTTGACTCCCTTGCCTTTTCTACGGCCTCTGCATCATAGACGATCGGGTATAAGAATATATTTGAATCAATATAAAGAAACCCTCTCCTCGATTTCACTCTCTATCAACCTCTCTAAATCGATCTTCTTAGTAAGCTTTTTCTTAACAACAGAGCAGAAGCTCTCAACAAATTCCTTAGGGTCCACTCCAGAGCTTATAATTATCTTCTTCCCTTCAATCTCCATTATAATGGTGTCCCCCGGCTTAATACCTATATAATCCCGCACGATTTTTGGAATAACTATTTGCCCTTTTGGACCAACTTTTCTCAGAATCCGCATTCTAACCACTAAGTAAGAAAAAGTAAAACTTGTATTTAAAACTTCTCTTATGGTGCATTAGATATAGATTCAACTTCATGTGGTTTCCTAAAGTTAAGTCAACACATAAAGTTGTAAGTACTAAGCATAATGTCCTACTGCATATCATAGTCTTATTGGGTATTTACCGTACCTATGTAAGGTCTTAGTGATCACTATCATTGCACGCCAGAAATGCTCTGAGGGAGGATCCTCAGTAATGCTTAAGATGAAGCCATCACCAGGTGCGATCTCCCTTAAAAGTTTCTTCGTGAATTCCATTAGCTTCTTGCTCTCATAAACAAATG
>JAGGUS010000024.1 GCA_021158375.1 Thermoprotei archaeon | reverse complement strand
TTTCAACAAGTTTCCTCAGACTTATATCTGCGAAACTAATAGACTTTTTCAGGGCGCCAAAACGTCTAGCTACATGAATTATCCTTCTCTTAAACATACCTGATTTAATCGCCGCTTTTATAATTAGATCCATTATTTCTTTCTCGCTTAAGTTACTCAAGCTTAGAATTATATCCTTTATCTCTTGCGAGCTCATATGAGTTGGTAATTGAAAGACTATACGATATGCATCTTGCTGTACACCAACTGCACTTCCTATTCTTGAAGTAAGGATTTCTGCAATGAGCTTTCCTAGCGCTCTATTGCCCAAGAGACCAAGGTGTACATGTATTACTACAAGGTTTTCCCATGATTCTATTAGAGCAACTTTATCAGAAGGTACTATAAACCCTTTTTCTTTTTGCTCTTTTATTGGATAAAGAGCACGTAGTAGCGATTTCTTATCAATGGGATAGGTCTTACAGAGATCCTCTACTATTGCGTCTAAACTTTTTCCTGTATCTAATAAATTCGAGACTTTACGCTTTATCTCACCTACTTCCATAGCAACCTCAAAGGGAACAGGAATCTCCTCACCCACCCATGATGGAATGGCGCCAGTAGGATCCTTTGTAGGAGTTACGTAAATCTTATCTCCGGTTATGTTCTTAATTATCCATAGGCTTCCTCTAAAAACGAACTTAACGCCGGGTTCACCATATTCTGCTACAAATGCTTCATCTAACAGACCTATAGGAGTATTAGTTGTCTCATCTATAACTAGGTAATGCCTTTCGTCGGGTATCATGGAGAGTTCTTCAAAGAAATATCTGTAGAAATCTCTGTTTCTGGGTCTAAGGATTACTTCATCACGTTCTGAGATCCAGGCAAGGCGAGGATATCTAGAGTGCATGTATCTTAACACGAAGAGGAGATCGTTTTTAGATAAATCTCTATAAGGATAGGCACGCCTGTATATTGTAAGTATTTCATCGAACTTCCATCTACCTCTTAGCATCAGAAGTGCTACTATTTGATGAGTAAGGACATCAAGTGGTTTCTCAGGAATAATTACAGGTTCTAACTCCTCATTTAATGCCTTCCTGCATATAACTATGGCTTCTAAAGTATCATCTTCGTCTGCAGTTATTATGATACCCTTTGCTACGCCCCCTATTCTATGACCGGAACGACCTACTCTTTGTACTAATCTCGTTACTTGTCTTGGTGACATGTACTGTATTACGAGATCTATATGGCCTATATCTATGCCAAGTTCTAGTGAAGAAGTCGCTATTAACGCCTTAAGCTTCCCTTCCTTTAATCCCTTTTCTGCCATAATCCTAGATGGCTTAGCTAGCGATCCATGATGTACTCCAATAGGTAAATCTATGTTCCATACATTAAACCTAGAGCTAAGCACTTCTGCTATAGCTCTAGTATTGACGAATATCAGAGTTGATTTATGATTCTCAATTAGCTCTTTAATGAGACGAAGTCTAGCTACGACTTCTGGATGTGTATACAATTTCGTGCTTAATTCCACATCTTCTTGCGTATATTGGGGATATACAACCTTAAGCTTCATCATACGCGCTACTGGGACTTGAACTACAGTAACCTTACGATCTTTCCCTACAAGGAAACGTGCTATTTCATTAGGAGACCCAACAGTTGCTGAGAGACCCACCCTCTGAAAGTGCGGATCTTCTCCATTAATGCTCTTTATATAGCTAAGTCTCTCTAAACCTAGGACAAGTTGTGAACCACGTTTATCTTCTGCAAGTTCATGTATTTCATCAACTATAACCCACTTGACTTTACTTAAATGACTTCGCATTACCCTTCCACTTAATATAGCTTGAAGGGTCTCGGGCGTTGTTATTAGTAGGTTAGGAGGATTTTTGGCTTGATGCGTTCGTTCCCTTACTTCGGTATCACCATGACGCACAGCTACAGATATATCGAGTTCCTCACTCCACCACATTAATCTATCAAGTAGATCTCTATTCAACGCACGTAATGGAGTGATGTACAGTATGTAGATACCTGGTACAATCTTCTCTCTATCTCTTAATCTGAGGAAATTATGAAAAATTGGTAGAAATGCAGCCTCGGTCTTTCCAGTACCTGTTGGTGCTATTAAAAGGACATTTTCCCCCTTGAGAATTAATGGAATGGCTTTCTCTTGGGGTTCTGTAGGCTTTATAAAGCCCCTCTTAATGAGTGCTTTCTTTATACGGTCGTCTAGTAGGTTAAAGACGCCTTGTACTTTGAGTGTGCAAGTACTTCTCTGTACCATAATTTCACACTAGCTCAGTGACTATGCCTCTAAGGGTATGTAGTAGGAATAAGTTAAGTGTTACGGAAATTAATCACTGTGTATTATTGTACCTTATTGTCGTTCCAGAATATAGACGTTATGGCCTATCTCTATCGCGTTCGAAGGAGGATGTGTAAAACGTAACTCTCTTATTTTATGCATCGCTTTTAGATCTTTTTCGAATGGCCTTAAGTTAGGGGAGGCGAATACTGTTACATTCAATTCGCTACTGAGGGCCAGTCCATTTTCTTTCTTATAGCGCCAGATAGCTGTATTAAAGTTCATGAATTCATCCTTCAGTTTCTTGTACTCGGTATCCCAATCAGGATTAAATTCTGGCAATCTCTGCTTATGTATACTCTCCTGTGAAAATAGACGTCGCCATATAGCATCTGTTATGAAAGGCGTTATAGGTGCTAACAACTTCAGTATGATCTCTAGTACCTTATATAGGGTGAACCATGCACCTTTCTGCTCTGCCTCCGAATATATCCCTAGGGTATTATATGCACGTGGTTTTACAGCCTCTATGTAGTGAGATGCGAAGAAATTCCATGTGAAATACCTTATACTGTTAGCAGGAATAAAGGGATCGAGTTTGCTGAACGAATCATGATATTCCTTTATCAGATCGTTTAATACTCCGAGTACCATTAGATCTAATGGTAATAGTTTAAAATCTTCATTATCGTTAACTCTTGGAAACCTAGATATAAATCTTGCAATATTCCATAGTTTAGTTAAGAATAGATTTGCGCTTTTAATTTTTGCTTCTGAAAAGCGGTAATCCTCCCCTAGTTTTGCTTCAGAAGCAGCCCAGAAGCGAAGAGAGTCAGCACCATATTTTTCTATTATTGGTATTGGTGGTACTATATTGCCTTTTGACTTATGCATTGCCTCTCCTTTTTCATCTAAGCCCATTCCTGAAACTCGCACATACTTGAAAGCAGGTCTTCCAGTTAGTTGGTATACCCTTAATAACGTATAATAAAGCCAGGTTCTAATTATGTCGTAACCTTGTGGCCTTAAAGTGCACGGAAACGCCTCTTTAAAGAAATTATCATCTCTCATGTACTTTAGTATGAATAAGGGAGATATGCTAGAATCCATCCATGTATCAAATACCCTTGTTTCGCCCACAAACTCTGTAGAGCCACATTTATGGCATTTAGAGAAAGGCGGTTTATCCTTCCATGGTCTATAATATTTACCTGGTTCAGGTAGATGGGGCGTCCCACATTTCTTGCAATACCATATCGGTATTTCTGTTCCATAAACTCTACGCCTTGAAATAGGCCAGTCTATTGAAAGAGAGTCGATCCAGTTCAATAACATCTTCTTAGCTCTTGGTGGGTAGAATGTTA
>JAGGUS010000029.1 GCA_021158375.1 Thermoprotei archaeon | reverse complement strand
TTGCAGTACCTGAGGATTACTTATGGAATTGGGAGCGCATGGAGGGATGGGTCATATTAAGTAAAGAGTAGTGAGTTGATAGGAGTCTATGACATACTCAACCTTAATAAATACGCTTAAGGAGTATTTCATTAAGAGGGGCTTTCAGATATTAGTTAGGGAAGAAACTACCATTCCTCAAGACCTCTTAGAACATGTAGATCTATTATTCCGTGATGCAAATAATATAATTGCAGTAAAAGCCGTGACTGATATTTTAGAGAAAGAGCAGTTTCTTGCTAGCCTGACTAAAGCAACCGTACTAAGAGAATATGTAGATAAAGTATACATAGCGACAAGCACTAAATATAAACCATTCATTAACGGAAGGCTCCTTTCGAGCAATGGAGTAGGGCTTCTTCTTATAGATGATGAAGGAAATGTTCAAGAGGCAATACCACCTCGTCCAACAACTCGACGCACACTTAGAGGAATTCCTAAGGAATACATTGATGAGTTAAGATCTCTAAGAGAGCAGATAAATGAGTTAAAAAAAGGATATTCGGATCTAATTAAAGAAATAGAGCGATTTAGGGAGATAGTCTCGGAAGTGAGAGAGCTTCATAATCGTATACTAAAGTTAGAGCAGAGGCTTAGGGGAGAGACAGTATCTCTAGGTAAGATAGAGAAAGTTGAAGAATCATTAGAGACTATAAGTATCCCTAATAAGGAGGAATTACCTTCTTATTTAAGGGATAACCCATGGCTTCAAGTACTGTCGAGAAGGGGAAAGGGGAGATAATAGACATAGTAGAGGAAGTTAGGAGGTTAATTAGTGAAAGAGTAAAAGATAAGGAGACATTAGAGCTTGCGTTAAAAATCTTCGAGAAATTCTATTATAATGGAAGTAAAGCAGCTAGAGAGTACATTAGAGAAATTATTGAAAGAGTAGAGCGTGGTGAGAGTATTGAGTTTGAGGCTTAAAGAGATAGAGATAAGAGGATTTAGGTCATTTACATCTCCTAAAAAGATAGATCTAGATTATGATGTAATTGTCCTCACTGGAGGAGTAGGTTCGGGCAAATCATCATTACTTTCTGCTATAGAATATGCCCTTTTTGGTACTACCTTTGAAGTTAAAGAGAGGAAAAGTATAAGGCTCGATGATTTAGTAAATGATTTTGAAAAAGAGATTAACATTAAATTGAAGCTAGTAGATGATTCTGGAAACGTATATGAGATAGTGAGAAGTAAGTTGCGAAATAAACGAGGACGCCTAAAAATCATTACTAATGGAAAGGAATATTATGGAAAGAATTGTGAAGAACTCCTCCTTAAGATCTTGAATGGAATGACATATGAAGATTTCATTAGGTATGTATTTGTAAGACAGGAGATTTTAGAGGCTCTAATTTATGGTCCACCTATGAGGCGTAGTGAGGCCCTAGACAGGCTGTTTGGCATTTCAACTCTTGAAGAAGCCTTCAGAGGGATACCAATAGGAGACGTAGAGGAGAAGATAAGCGAGCTTAGCCTAAAGAAAAGTACCTTAGAGAATATAATTAAGCAATATGGCACACCTGACGAGATAGAGGAAAGAATAGCCAGAAGATTAGAGGAAATAGAGAAGATAAAGAGTAGAAGAGAAGAGATAGAGAGGGAGGTAAAGAAACTTGAAGAGAGATATAAGCAACTCAGAGAGATAGAGGAGAAGCATAAAACGCTTACAATAGAGCTAGCAAAGATTGAAGCCATAGTGGATAACCTACGAAAGGAAATAGATGAAATGAAGACAACCATTGGAGAAGTCACTAAAGAGGAAATATTATTGACCGCAAGTGAGCTAAAAGAGCGAATAAGCGATTTATTAGTCGAATTCTTAAAGGGAAAAGAAGCAGAAGAGATGAAGAAGCTTGAAGTAAAGGACGAGCAAATGCTTGGCGAGTTTATAAGAAAAATACAAAAGGCTATAGAGATACTCGAAGATATAAGGAGTGAGTATGAATATGAGCTAAGCGCACTAAATGAACGTATAATCAGCAGTAGAGAAGTAGTCAGTAGACTTAAAAATAAATTAAATGCTTTATTGCTTGAAATCGACGAATTAAAGAAGAAAAAGGAGGAATATGATGAGTTATTATTGAAATATGGAACGCCGAAGACAGTAAGCAAAAAGCTCGATAGGCTTAAAGAAGAATTGAAGAAATCGGAAACTATAGGAGCTGAAGAAAAAGCGCTCTTAGAGGTGCTAAAACGTACTGTAAAAGAGCTTACACTAAAAGGAGAAGTAGAGTGCCCGATTTGTGAAAGAAAGATGAGAAAAGAGGAATATAATGTAAAGCTTAATGCTAAAATAGAGAAGTTAAGTAGAAAGATGATAGAGAGCGATAAGAGAGCTCCTCAGCTCAAAAGCGAAATAGAGAAATTATCTAAAGCTCTTGATAAAATGCATGCCCTTGAAGGAGATCTTGTTGATTATCAATTTAAGCAAAAAGAGTTAGAAATACTACAGGAAGAAGTAAGGAAAGAAGAAGAGAAATACTATAGCTTATTAGAAACAGTAGAGGAGGCAAAGGAGAGAGTAGAGCGTTTAACTAGGGCCTTACGAACAATAAGAAGAAAATTAGAACTAATTAAGGGATACTACGAACTTAAGAAGAGAGAGGAAGAGTTACGTACATATGAGAGGAGAATGAAGGAGATAAGGAAAGCATTCTCTAAGCTAGATTACAGCCCTGAGAAACTACATAATATAGTTCAAAGGTTAGGCGAATTAAAAGTAGCGCTGAGTCAATGCGAAAGGGAAATCACGCAGTTAGAAAATTCAGTTAATGAATTAAAGAACGTAAAAAGTAAAGTAGAAGAAGCATATAGAGAGCTTAAGGAAATAGATAGGAAGATCAAAACTTTAGAAAAATTAAGGGATAGGCTAATTACAATAAAGAATCTTTTTAGAAGTATCCAAAGAGATGTTAGGAAAAAGATTCTAGAAAAGCTCGTCCCTATAATTAATGACGTATTTAAGAAAATATATCCATATGAAGACTACGAGGAGCTTGATATAAAAGTGGAGACGAAGAGGACGAGTGAAGGCTATGAGCGAAGCGTATATACTATATATGCTAAGAGGAGTATTGATGGAGAGTGGGTCCCCGTTTTAAACAGAATGAGTGATGGACAGAAGGTACTAGTAGCTCTGGCGCTAATAATAGCATTTTCAAACCTAAGACCAAGAGGTATTTCAATTCTTATAATGGATGAACCAGTACCAAATATAGATGCGAATTGTAGAAGAGCCATCGTGAAAACGCTAAGTTCAGCCCCTGGAATAAAACAGTTAATAATCGCTACTCAAAATCCAGAATATGAAGATATAGTAAAAGTTGGGGTCAAAAAGTACGGCATTAGGGGAAGGATTTATAGATTGCACTATAAAGGAAGAGAAGGAACAGTAGTGGAAGTTGCTTTATGATGCTTAATGAAATAATTAACATCCGCCTGTACTTTAGCTCCCTTAGCGCTCACAGGATTTTTACAAGTAGTATAATTTATCTAAGTAATAGTCCACTAATGATAACCAGTTAAACTTTTATGTACATCTAAACAGATACCTAAGGACAGGTGATACATTGAAGACTATTAGCGTAAAGATGCCTGAAGATCTCATAAGAGAGATAGATGAGCTCATAAAGACTGGACGGTTTACTAGCAGAAGCGAAGTCATAAGGGCTGCCGTAAGAGAGTTATTAAAAAGCGAACTCTATAATTTATCATATCATAAGAGGTGGGGATCACGAGGCCTAGGGAGCCTATAGGTATTGAAAAGCTTGATCAAATACTACATGGTGGCTTCATAAGAGGAAAGACCTACCTTATAGCTGGCGAGACCGGAACAGGCAAAACTATATTTGCTATGCAATTCCTACTGCACGGAGCTAGAATGCTAGATCAACCAGGACTTTACGTTTCAGGAGATGAAGATATCGAAAGCTTGATTGAGGGGCTCAGAGAGTTTGGTTGGAGCATAGATGAGCTTATCGATCGAGGTAAAATAAATTTCTTATCATTAGTTAGCGAATTCCCAGATAAGTTCGATAGCAAAGCACTAAGAATAGGAGTAAAAAGCCTTGTAGAGCGAATAGAGAGGTGGAGTAAGGAATACGGCGTAAAGAGATTGGTGCTAGATCCGATAGCACCATTTATAATAGGTGAGGAGAGGTTAAATTGGATCCGTGAGTATGTTAGGAGATTAATTACAGAGATAGAGAGAAGGATTGGATGTACTACAATAATGACCTCGGAAATACCAACAGGCTCTAACGCTTTAAGTCGTTATGGAATTGAGGAATTTCTAGCATCGGGCGTAATAATATTAAGGATAGAGAAGAGCATAAGAGGATATAGAAGGGTAATGGTAATTCGTAAGATGAGGTGGACTCCAGTAAAACCTGTAGAATTAGAGTTTGATATAGTGCCTGGTAAAGGAATTGTGATAACTGAGTTTTAAAGAAAGTATGTTATCCTAAGCTGAAAATATATCGTAGATTGATTATTTAAGCTATCTATTGTATGAAGGGATAGCCAATGTAGTTAATTCGGTCCGTCCTTGTATCTTAATTTTAGGCGAAACTGTTCCATATGAAATTGTATTTAAACGTCGCCTAAGCATATATAATAATTTTCTCTCAGTAGGTGTTAGGTTCTTTTCTTCCATAGTCATATATCTTACTAGTCTGAAGGCGTCCTTTATGCCTTGTTCACTATTTAAATCTAATGGCAATACTATACTCGATATAACAGTACCTGTTGATAATCGTACATTAATACTAATAGGTTTAGTATAATCAGCATATAAATAGCCATATTTAATCATTAGGATAAGCGATTCTAGGGAAATAGAATCTCTCTGACCCTTCAAGTAGGAATGCAGTTCTTCTAGTGCTTGTAATACACTACGCATTAATACCCTTCATTAAGGGTCATTTACATAGGCTATTAAACCATATACTGTTTTATATTCATAAAACATTCGCCAATCTCTATCGCTTTATTAGATGTCTTAGCAGTTGAGCTAACGGAGTGCCAGGCCGAACTATCTGATAGCTCATAGGAGGTGCAAAAGAGGGTATATACTTCCTTATTACCTCTAGTGGTATAGGCTCTTCATAGTAGACTGGATTGACAACTTCTATTGCTAAGGCATATCTAGCGCCTTTTATATACTTCCAGTCCTCGTCTTCAATTCCCGAATCTGGAAAAGTATTTACGAACTGCCATACGGTCTCTGGAGAAGCTTTAAAAACTCTTCCGGCCTCGAACTCTCCTATTATTGCTTTAATAGGAGATGATGCGTATACAATAATCCTAGATCTCTCTGGGATGGGAAATATGTATCTGCGTAGTTCGAACTTCTTAATACCTTTTAATATTCTCTCAGCAAACCGAGGACGTATAGACATTAGTATTGTTAACTGAGACTTCACAGACAACTCTACATAAGTGAAGAAATATAAGTTTTTGGTAATTAGTATATAACGACTTTCATGATGAGGGTTGGTATTACTGATTTGATGATGAAAGACACCAGGACTGAATGGAGGAGTAAGGATGTACGAGAATAGTATTGATCGACTGATGGCAATGTTAAGGGAGCAGAAGTTCCTCTTATCTACAAGTAGGGATATAGAAATAATCCTTAGGCTCCTTATAGAGCTAAATAAGAGAATTAGATCGTTAGAAGATGAGATGAGAAAACTTAGAGATGAAGTAAGAAAACTTAGAGAGTCTCTTGAGGAGAAGGGAGATGAGCCTCAAGGATGTAATAGATAAAGGCGATAAAGTTCTTCTTTACTGTAATGGAAAGAAGTTTTTAGTATCCGTAGAACCCGGAAGGGTTCTGCATACACACATAGGTATGATTAATTTAGACGAAATTATAGGCAAGAGATATGGCGATCTCATTACAACACATATAGGCGAGAGAGTTTATCTTTTAAGGCCAAATCTTGCAGACTACGTACTTAATGTTAAACGGCGTACTCAGATAGTGTATCCTAAGGATATAGGTATAATATTACTCCTAGGTCGAGTTGGGCCAGGAAGTATTGTAGTAGAGGGAGGGAGTGGTAGTGGAGCACTAACGGGAGTTCTTGCGTATATGGTTAGACCAAATGGGAAGGTATTTTCTTACGAAGTAAGGGAGGAGTTCCTTAAACTTGCAAAGAGGAATGTAGAGAAGTTAGGTGTTAGTGATTATGTGATATTTAAGCATAAGGATATTACGAAAGGTATTGACGAGAGGAATATAGACACCATAATATTAGATATAGCAGCTCCTTGGCTTGTAGTAGAGCATGCAGCAAAGGCTCTTAAAGGTGGCGGCTATTTTATTAGCCTTAGTCCTACAGTAGATCAAGTGGAGAAGACTGTAGGTGAGTTACGTAAATACAACTTTATCGACATATCCGTGTTAGAAACATTTGTTAGGTATTGGAAAATTAAAGAAGGAGAGAGCAGGCCTTTAACATTCATGGTAGGGCATACAGAATTTATAGTCTTCGCAAGAAAAGTATTTGAAATAGAAGGATAATCAGTTTATATAAGCGCCTATTAATGTAAGAGGTGTAGTAATGGACATTAATAGCTTGTTAGCGACTATAACAGAACTAGTCATAAGGTATGGATATATAGGTGCCTTTATAATAGCTATCATAAGCAATATGATACTCTTCCTACCCGTACCATACCTTGCCGCATTCTTCATTTTAGCTGGTAAGGGAGTAAATCTAACACTTTTAAGTATTATAGGTGGTCTAGGAGCTGCTATTGGAAAACTACTATCGTATTTAGTAGGGCTTTCTAGTAGGTACTTTACAAGCGAGGAAAAAAGAAGGAGATTAGATGCATTGAAAAAGATAAGTAATATGACAAGCAGTTACGGTTTTTTAATAATACTATTGGCGACAGCAACACCTATGCCTGATGATGCTATATTAGTACCCTTTGGTATGATGAAGTATGATTTACTAAAATACTTCAGCGCATGCTTTCTAGGTAAGACGATATTAACGATGACTATAATATCCTGGAGGAAAGCATTGGATACCTTACTGACGACCATCGGATGGGAGCTTAGTTTAGTGATATCGATTATAGCATTCTTAATCATAATAGCGATAGTATTTTATGTTGATTGGGAGCACTTGTTAAAGGTGCTACTAGAGGAAGGATTAAAGAGTGCTTTCATAGAGTTTGGAAAAGCGATATTAGGATTGATATCCCGCTTTATATCTAAGGTCATGGGACTAATTAGGGTGAGATAGTGGATCCCCCTAGGGAGAAATGGAAGAATAAGTTCAATGAATGGTTTAGAGAGGTAATATACAAAGCTGAGGTGTACGATTATCGATATCCAGTTAAAGGAATAGGTGTCTGGCCGCCATATGGCATGAAAATACGAAATAATGTAATATCAATCCTAAAAGACCTATTGAACCAGACAGGACATGAAGAAGTGCTCTTCCCTCTTCTCATTCCAGAAGAGATCTTAAGAAAGGAATCTGAACATATAGAGAAGTTTGAGGATGAAGTCTTTTGGGTCACGTATGGTGGCAGGAAGAAATTAGAGAGAAAACTTGCGTTAAGACCTACAAGTGAGACTGCTATAATGGAGATGCTGAAGTTATGGATTAAAGACCATACAGATCTACCTTTTAGAATATACCAAATAGTGAACGTATTCCGCTATGAAACTAAGGCAACACAGCCTATGATACGCTTAAGGGAGGTCACTATGTTTAAGGAAGCGCATACAGCACATGCAACTATGGAAGATGCTGAAAAGCAAGTTAGGAGCGCTATAGAGATATATAAGAAGTTCTTTGATGAGTTATGCATACCATACATGATATCACAGAGGCCTGAATGGGACAAATTCGCGGGAGCTGTCTATACAATAGCCTTTGATACATTAATGCCTGATGGCAGGACATTACAGATAGGAACGGTACATAACTTAGGACAAAACTTTTCACGTGCATTTGAAGTAACTTACTTAAAGCCTGACGGGACGCACGAATTTGTGTATACTACCAGTTATGGAATCTCTGAACGCGTAATAGCAGCACTAATAGCAGTACATGGAGATGATCATGGACTAGTCCTACCATATAATATAGCTCCAATTCAAGTAGTGATAGTGCCAATACCATATAAGGGAACAGAAAATACTGTTTTCGAGTTATGTAATAGAGTGATTAAGGTGCTTAAAGAAATAGGCCTTAGGGTCTACTTAGATGATAGAGAAGACATTACGCCTGGAGAGAAATTCTATTATTGGGAATTGAAGGGAGTACCCTTAAGGATAGAGATAGGACCAAGGGATGTTGCTAACAATTGCGTGACGGTCTCTAGAAGGGATACCTTAGAGAGGAAAGTAATAAGTATAGCAGAAATAAAGACTAAAATTCCAGAGCTACTTGAAGATATAAGACGTAATCTTAGGGCTCGTGCTAGAAAATGGCTTCAACAGCATACGTTCTTTAGCGAAAAACTAGAGGAAGCAGCTAATATTGTAAATAATAGGAAAGGTATAGTAGTAGTTCCATGGTGTGGAGATACTGATTGTGGGCTGAATATCGAAGATTCCCTTGAGGGAAGTGTACTGGGCATTCCTTTAGATCTCGAAATAAACGTAAAAGGTAAGAGATGTATAATGTGTGGTAAAGAGGCAAAAACCGTAATTAGAGTAAGTAAGACGTATTAAGAGTACGAACATAATCAAAGGGTATCCTGACTTACTTTCTCAAGAAGTACTTGAGCTCTCTTTATTAATTCATGATAGGGAATACTACAGGGTCCTCTACCTTCCGTAGATAGAGAAGCAGCAGCATTGGCGATACAACCAGCCCAAAGAGGATCTTCGTTCATTAAGTACTGTACAGTGAACACAGCGATAAATACATCACCGGCTCCAGTAGGATCTTTTACAGAAATAGGATATGCGGGTATTTTTAACACCTTAATGTGGTTATCTTCTTTAAGCCCTATTAGAGAACCACGCGAACCACGTGTTATAATGGCTAATCTTTTTACCCTGTTAAGAAGCATACGAATGCATTTAATGAGATCTTCATCTATGAGCGATGCTTCATCTTCAGATATTTTCACTATATCAACAAGAGGGAGTATACTAAAGAGCTCTTTATTTAAAGCTCGTCTTACTTTACCTAGCTTATTTGATCTAAAGAATCCTTGAGGATCTAGTGATAGAAATTGTGTGGTCTCTCTTACGTTCTTAATAAGATTTAATGAGACTTCATCTACTATTGGCGATACGATAGCTACATCAAAGTTACCAATTACATTGCTTATAGCCCCACATTTAGCCTTGAGTAGAAGTTCTCTTTTATCACCTTTATATAATAAGACATATCGTGTGGTCTTTTTGTTTAAGTACGTTATTAATGGCGAGAAATCAACGTTCACCTTACTTAATTCAGCCA
>JAGGUS010000208.1 GCA_021158375.1 Thermoprotei archaeon | reverse complement strand
TTTCGTACATATATCTAGGAGCAATTATAGATATCGCTGCTGTCACGTAAAAGCCCCTGAATCCCTTTTCTTTAGGTCTGTACTTAAGAAGGCCATATTTCGTTATTTCATATATTACCTCCCATGCTCTTGTGTCGTTGAGGTCTATTACGCCATTCCTCATTGGGTAGATCATACGTTCGGCAAGATCTTCTCTTGCTTCTAGATAGAGAGGTATCTCAGGGCCTACTATAACTTTCTTAGTAGCACCCATTAGCTTATACATAATGGATGATGTATCAGGAACATATCCTCTGTTCTCTATAATGTCCGGTTTCTCTCCTAGAGTTATTGGGCCGAATTTAAAATCGCTTGTCCCATAATCCTCTCCATAGGCATATCTTCTTCTATAAGCATCTATTGAGGACAAACTTTTCCCCTATCTCTAAAAAATAAAAGAGGCATATATTCCTAACGTGATCTATCCAAAGAGTGCGCTTTCGCCAGTTAGATAGCTCATTTGTGTAAGTCTATCCATTACTTCAACATATTCTCTCTCTAATTTTTTCTTCCTCTCCTCATATTCTTCATTGCTTATCTCTCCTCTCTCCTTTTTATTAATAAGCTTCACAAGCTCATCTTCAAGTTCTTTTTTCCTCTCCTTAAGCCTCTTTATATATTCCTTCATCTTCTTTGGATCTGCTATTCCCATTTGAATCTCCTCGTTCTGTTAAGTATATGTGCTTAAATATGAATATAAATCATTGGGTATATCATGGAGCTCTCTGAAGTTAAGTTACTAATAGTATCACTAAATGGGAGAGATAAGGTTACTATCGTACTTGAGAGATTTCGAGCTCCTAGAGTAGTAGAAACTATTATAAGGTCATTACCAATAAGTGCTAGAGTGTTTTCTTTCAAAGAGCAAGGCTATATTTATATTTCATTGAGTTCAATCTCTCTTGGAATAAGTGCTAGGACTAGGACTCTAAGACGAGGACTTGTATATTTCACATCCCGATATCCAGGTCTTGTAATAGCTTTAAGAGATAACGTACATGTGCCTTATTCATGTTTAGAGATAGGGCGTGTGGCTGACGAAGTCGACCTAAATAGACTTTCAAGAATGAGCTCCTTATCTGTAACTATTAAAAGTGCTGAATAAGCACTTTACTCAAGAACGCTAAAATTATAAGCTGGTTTTACCTCTTCTTACAGGGAGCGATATTTATGAGTGATATATTTGATGACTGGTTCAAGCGAATGAGACGCTTTATGGATGAAATAGACAGAATGTTTGACGAGATGTTCAGAGAGTTTACGCGCGAGTATCGTCG
The DNA here is from genome assembly GCA_021158375.1 of Thermoprotei archaeon. GTDB lineage: Archaea > Thermoproteota > Thermoprotei > QMSL01 > B3-G16 > B3-G16. Next base: position 2,372 of record JAGGUS010000208.1, on the reverse strand, counting down.
AGGAGGTTATGGCAGACCACTAGTTTATGGCTTTTCGATAACATATGGCCCTGATGGCAGACCTATAATACGTGAATTCGGTAATGTAAAGCCAAGTTATAGAGGTCCTATAATACGCGAAGAGACGGAGCCCTATGTCGATATAATTGAAGAAGAGGACACAATAAAGGTTATTGCTGAATTACCAGGAGTAGATAAAAAGGATATTGAGGTAAGCGCTACTGAAGACCTTTTAGTAATCTCAACGAGAGGGCCAAGACGATATTACAAAGAGGTTAAGTTGCCAGCTAGAGTGAGACCTGAAACCGCTAAGGCTAAATATAAGAATGGAGTGCTTGAGGTCACGCTTGAGAAGGTAGAGAAAAAGCATCCAAGAAAAGGAGTTAAAATAAACATCGAATAGAGCTAAGATAGTAACCTTTATATTTCCATATTTACTAATACCCACACCGACAGTACAAAGTGCTGGGGGCTACAACATGTCTTCCTCTCCAAAAGAAGGTGTAGTGTTAGTAGGTGCAAAACCTCCAATGAACTATGTGCTTGCGACCATAATACAGTTTAACCAAGGCTGTGACAGAGTTATAATTAAGGCACGAGGAAGAGCTATTTCAAAAGCTGTCGATACTGCTGAAATAGTGAGGTTAAGATGGCTACCAGGACAAGTTGAGGTAAAGGATGTAAAGATTGGAACAGAGAAGGTCGGCGAACCAGGTAAGGAAAGGAATGTATCAACGATAGAAATAGTACTAGAGAGGGTAAAGAAATAGACCTTTTAGAAAAACTATTACGATTTTTAAGCTCTTCTTTAACTCTCTCCCCATAACCTTATCATTAATAGCCAAGTTAATATCACTAGACCTGCGCTCATCACTATTGTCGCTATAAGCACATGTCGTGATACTTCTTTCAATACGAATTGAGAATACGTTGCGAGTTCTATAACGCCCACTACACATATTATCAAGTATGTCGCGATAGCTTTAGCATATCTTCTCTGCGTAGCCTTCCTTACATTTCTTCCCTTTAGTATTACTACAGGTATCCCTATGTATCCAGCGAGCGTGAAGAAGAACCATGAATCCACCAGATAGCGTATAAATAATGAAGGATTCAAGTTCTCACCTTCGATATATATTGTACTATTACGATAGTTCTATAAAATTCGGTCTTTTAGACAGATTTACTATCGGTATACACAACCATCCCGCCCTACTCTCATTACATATCTCAACTTTCTCTCCCGTCTCATCAAATCTTACTAAGACGAAATTTCCATCATATTTCTCACTCTTACAGTAATAAAATACTGGGATTCCATATAGATCGTAATAGTCCTTAAATATCATGAAGACTCCATAGACATACTTATCTTCGTTTTCCTCATCTTTAAATCGTACTATATATACTGGCTGACCTAGCGAGCTTAGATGCGCGGCAAGTCTAGCAAGATCGCTTAAGTCGCTTACTTCTATAGCTTTCATAGGCTTTATCTCGTTGATCTTTTTCATCTAATATCCCTCTTTTGTTAATCACTTATTTTATAACGAATAAAAAGAATTTAATAAATAATAATCGTTCTCCTTGTTAATGTAAAAGATTTAAAGATCTACTGCTCTCTGTATAATGTGAAAAAGGTACTAATAGTGGGGGATTTCCATATACCAACAAGGGCTAATAGAATTCCTCCTAAGGTACAAGCTGAACTTGAGAGCGAGACATACGATGTAGTTTTATGTACTGGGGATCTGATATCAAATTCAATACTTAAATGGTTGGATAAAGTAGGAGATGAGGTATATGTAGTCAAAGGTAATATGGACTTCTTGAAGCTTCCAGAAAAGCTTTCTGTAAGGATAGAATCTCTTAAATGGGGTCTATTTCATGGTTCGGGCATATTTCCGAGAGGGAACATAGCACAACTTACAAGAGTAGCTTCTCAAATGGACGTAGATGTACTTGTTCATGGCCATACTCATGTTCTTTCAATAAACGAGGTTAAGCACGATGATAAAACTATCCTGCTTATTAATCCAGGATCAGCAACTGGCGTGTGGAGTGGATCTGGTGGATCCTTAATACCATCCTTTATTAAGGCCATAGTGAGCAATAGGGATATAGAGTTAATATGTTTTGAGCTTATTTCAGATAATCTAAGGAGTAGACATATGTTCTTTTCCCTTTAATAAAGATGAAAAGGTTAATTAAGCACATAAACGCTTTCTTAATACGGTTTGGTGACTCGCGTGATTAGAGTTTCATTTAAAGCAATACTGACAAGTAAGTCAATGACAAGGGATCCCACAGGAACTCGCATTATCAGAATGGAATTCGTTGAAGAAAGAGATATGCCGACGCCTATAATTATGGGT
>JAGGUS010000013.1 GCA_021158375.1 Thermoprotei archaeon | reverse complement strand
GAATTGGCAAGGGTAAAGAATATGGCAAGTAAGAGAGGAGGTTTTCTTGATACTATGCTAGATAGACTTGCAGATATAGCCATATGTCTAGGTATGATCTTATATCTCATAAATACTAGAAACATCACGTTAAGCGGTTACGTTATTTCATTTCTCGCAATAACTGGATGCATACTACCGCCTTATCTAGCTGCAGAGGTAAAGGCACGTGATATACAGGCTGAGCTGTTGGTGCCGATCTATAGGCCACCTGCATCAAGAGATGTTCGCCTGTTCATATTATTCTTGGGAGGCATAACTGGCTACATACTGATAAGCCTAGCAATAGTGGCTTTCATAACTTACACAAATACTGCAATGAAAATACTATTTATCTACTTTAGATTAAAGGAGTAGCTAGGCGCGGTTCATAAATTGGTTATAGATTAGTTCGATTAAAAGATATCTTTTTAACATATGTTAAGTGCTGTGAAGAAGCCTTCATGTATTGCGTCAATTATTTTTCTTGGTTCCTTCGCATCACCTATTATATATACCTCCTTAGCTACTCTCTTCGTGATTTCAAGTAAACGTTGATCAAGTACTGGTTTTCGGCCGGTTGCAAGAATTACTGTATCTGCAACTAACATCTCCTTATTGGCTGGGGGTCTGAAGACTATGACTCCTTCTTTTCTTATCTCTATTACAGGCGTATTTGTTAGTACCTTTATTCCGTATTCTCTTAGAATGCCGCTTGGCTTCGTTAAAGCTATTTTAGATATAGGCTCTAAATCGGGCGCTATTTCTGGTAGTAGCTCTACTATAGTTACTTCTTTTCCTTGTTGTGCTAAATGAATGGCTATCTCTACGCCTACTAAACCTGCACCTATTATCACTACTTTACGACCGACTTTGACTTTACCTAAGAGTACGTCATCAGCAACTACTGCGTTTTCTACTCCTGGTATCTCAGGTATCAATGGCTCTGAGCCAGTAGCTATTATTACAACTTCTGGTCTCTCCTCTGTTATTAATTTCTCATCAGCTTCTCTACCCATAAGAACTCTTACGTTAAGCTTCGATAATTGAGTTTCATACCACTTTAAGAGTTTAGATAAACGTTTCTTAAACTTTGGAACCGCGGCTATTTTAGCAGTACCGCCTAATGTATGGTTACGTTCTATTAATATGACATCATGTCCTCTCAATGCCGCAATTCTAGCTGCCTCAAGTCCTGCTGGCCCTCCCCCTATTATAAGCACTTTCTTTTTTCTCCTTGCTCTCGGTATATCTTCATCTCTAGGCCATCTATATTCAAAGCCACATAGTGGATTTACTGTACACCAACAAGGCTTTCCTAGGAATACTCTATTGCCTATGCAGCCCTCATTACAAGCTAGACATGGGCGTATATCCTCTATACGTCCCTCCATCACCTTTTTAGGCCATTCAGGATCTGCTATTAGCTGTCTTCCGATGAACACTGCATCTACGTATTCCTTTTTTATTGCCTCTTCAGCTACTTGAGGATCCGATATCAAACCGCCGCTTATTACTGGTACGTCGACTTCTTTTTTAATTTCCTTGGCAAGTTTGAAAAACCAACCTTCACTATCTGTGCAGTAATATGATGGTATTATAGTATCAATTGTATCGTAATTTCCTCCCGTAACATCAAATGCATCTACGCCTGCATCTACTAATCGCTTAGCTACCTGTTTTGCATAACCAATCGTTATACCGCCATTTAAAAATTCATCTGCGCAGAGCCTGAAAATAACGGGGTAGTCTTTTCCACAGAGCTCCTTAATTCTCTGTACTATCTCTAGGGCGAAAAGGATTCTATCAGCACCATATTTATCAGTGCGCTTATTAGTTAGAGGAGATAGGAATTGAGCGATTAAATATCCGTGAGTGCCATGTATCTCTACAGCGTCAAAGCCTGCTTTTTTCGCACGTAACGCAGCACTTGCAAATGCTTCAATAAGCTCTTCGACTTCCTCCATAGTGAGCTCTCTGGGCGTCCTAGAAGGCGGTATGGCTTTTCTCCCTATTGCAGATGGGCCTACTGGTTGCTCTACCTCTGCTTGTATTCCACCATGAACTAGTTGTATTGCTGCACATGTTCCATGAACTTTAATTATGTCAACAAGCGTAGCAAGTCCTGGTATTAAGTTATCATCATATATTCCTAGTTCACCTTCAACTAACTTGCCGTCTTCTCGAACATAACTTGCTTCAACTATTATCAAACCGACACCGCCACGTGCTCTAGCCTCATAATAGGCGAGAAGCCTCTCCGTAACTTCACCTCTAGGTTCGGCATAACCGACGACCATAGGAGGCATTACAAGTCTGTTACGGATCCTAAGGCGACCTATATCTAATGGGCTAAACAGCTTATCGAATGGCATGATCCTTACCTCGTACCTCTTAAATATATAACAGTGATATTAAATATATAAATGAATCTTACATTTGTAGTATACCTACTAATACCGAGTGAGTGCGCATCACAGTATACGAAACATCTTCAGAATAATGTTTAGTAATAATGTTTTTAAGAGAAAGCGTTTCGCCTCACTACCGTATTTAGTGATAAGGACATCCTTTACTCCAAGATCGCTCTTCTTATAATGAAGTCCCTTTATTAATACGACTGGTATTCTCTCGCTAGTCTGTTTCATTAATAATGCTGCTGCGGCACATATCTCATCTACTAAAATATCCATTCCGCCGAATTTTGGCCTGCCATATAAATCTCTTTCACCAAACTCTCTAGCTAATGGATCTATACCCGATGATCCTACTGCTATGTCTATAGATCCTACTT
>JAGGUS010000011.1 GCA_021158375.1 Thermoprotei archaeon | reverse complement strand
TTCATCTAAGCCCATTCCTGAAACTCGCACATACTTGAAAGCAGGTCTTCCAGTTAGTTGGTATACCCTTAATAACGTATAATAAAGCCAGGTTCTAATTATGTCGTAACCTTGTGGTCTTAAAGTGCATGGAAACGCCTCTTTAAAGAAATTATCATCTCTCATGTACTTTAATATGAATAAGGGAGATATGCTAGAATCCATCCATGTATCAAATACCCTAGTTTCGCCCACAAACTCTGTAGAGCCACATTTATGGCATTTAGAGAAAGGCGGTTTATCCTTCCATGGTCTATAATATTTACCTGGCTCAGGTAAATGGGGCGTCCCACATTTCTTGCAATACCATATCGGTATTTCAGTTCCATAAACTCTACGCCTTGAAATAGGCCAGTCTATTGAAAGAGAGTCGATCCAGTTCAATAACATCTTCTTAGCTCTTGGTGGGTAGAATGTTATCTTATCAATTATCTTTTTCAACTCTTCCTTAAACTCCAGTTGTTTTAAGAAGAACTCCTTCATGGGAACAAATTCTATTGGATCTTTAGATCTCCAGCATACAGGTACTCTATGTCGTATCAGTTCTCTCTTAACTAAATATCCTTGGCGCTCAAGATCTTCTACAATCTTTTCTCTTGCTTCAGAAACCCTTAATCCCTTATAAGGACCCGCTATCTCATTTAGTGTTCCATCAGGATTTATAGCCATCTTAGCCTTCAACTTAAGCTCTCTAAATAATCTTACGTCTGCCTGATCTCCAAAAGAACAAAGCATTACTAGTCCTGTACCGAATTCTGGATTCGCATAAGGATGAGCTAATATTGGTACCTCATGTTTATAAATAGGAACTATAGCATGCTTACCTTCAAGGGATCTATAACGTTCATCTTTAGGATTAAATATTATAGCAGCACATGTACAGAGTAGCTCGGGTCTAGTGGTTGCAACTATTATGTCTTCACCTGTCTCCTTTACTTTAAACTTTATATAGTTTAAGTATGTTTCCTTTTCGATATACTCTACCTCGGATTCAGCTAGTGTGGTCTTGCAACCTGGACACCAGATGACTGGTTGCTCTGATTCATATATAAGACCACGCTTCCATAGTTCAATGAACGTTGCCTGAGTGAGTGCACGATATTCCGGAGAATCAGTTTTGTAATAGTTTTTCAAATTAGCACTTAAGCCTAATCGATAGACTATGTATACTATTTCTTTCTCTACACGATCCAGGAAATCACTGCATAATTTAATGAATTCTTCACGTGGTACTTCATATGCCTTTTTTCCTATTTGTTTTTCCACTTGAACTTCAACAGGAAGTCCATTTCTGTCGACACCGAATGGGAAATATACTGCATAGCCTCGCATACGGAAGTAACGCGCTACCATATCTATTTGGGCGTAATGTGCAGCAGCACCTACATGCCAAGATCCGGAAGCATATGGAGGAGGCGTATCTATTGAAAATATTGGCTTTCCCTTCTCGTATTTAAATTCGTATACATTCTCCTTATCCCATAGGGCTAATAGTTCTTCTTCATACTTTACATTCCAACGCTTTTCCTTTATTTTAGCTATGAATTTAGCACTAGTATTCATGCTCTCATCCTTTAGTTTTGTTAATGATATGCCTTTATTATTTGAGGGGCCTTAATATTTTAACTTCACCGTATTCCTTTAAAAATTCGTATATGAGGGATATGGGGTGCTCATTAAGATTATTAAAGCCTGCTATAAGTATTCTATCCTTGTACAACCTAACAAAATGATCCAAATCAAAGCTAATTGTTACCTCTTCTCGACCAAAAATCATATTAAACTTAATTTTTTCGTCCATTAGTCTTCTTGCTATCTTAAGGCATAAATCTATAAGACGCTTAGGTAGTTTTTTCCTTCTCCTCCTTCTTACGACTTTACGTATCTCTTTTTCTTCGATTGTACCCTTTCGAATACCACGATACGGGCTAATCTGAGGTCTTCCATCTGCAGTATAGTCGACGGTTACGCTCCGACATTCTCTAATCATTTCCGCAATATCAATATTAAAATCCTCTTTTCTCAAGCTTCTCAAGCCTCTCCTCTAACACTTCTAAGTGTCTTTTAAATTTAAAGGCTAATATAGCGAGGCAAATGTAACTAACTATAATGTACACTATCATAGGTGACCATGATTTCGCAAGTAGCGCTATGACTAAGCCCAATAACGCTACTCCTATTGAGAGCATAGGCTCTACAAGCCAATAAATAAACATCTCTCTGAAGTTCTCAGAGCTCATAAGTATTGGAAGTAAAATCCACCGGTCATAACGGGGGAAGACTATTATGTCAAGAATGGCTAGCGCTAGAACTACAGTGTTTACGACAATAAGTAGCGTTGATTTTTGAGGAGGTTGTTTTGGAAGCACATTATATGAGATAGTCATTATTAGAAGTGGAATAAGGAAAAATATTGGAATTATATCAAGGGTTACCTGTTGAAAGCGCCTTATAGTCCTTCTTACATGTTCAGACATGATACCACGATGGTAATGGAAGATCCTTAGTTACTTCACTCATCTTCATTAGCCACTCATAGAACTCATTTACTACTTTCTCTAAGCGCTCTACGTCTTTCTTCATTTCTGGGCGTAACATATGAGCGTATCTGCCCTGTAGCTTTAAGTAGTCAGTAATGGGCCTAGGCTTTGGTACTGGCATGGTGACTACATATTTCCTACCATAGATTATCTCGTATAGTGGGAAGAATCTAGTTTGTACGGCTAATCTGGCTATCTCGACAGTTAGACTCGGGTCGTAACGCCAGCCTGTAGGACATGGAGCGAGTATGTGAAGTAGTGCAGGACCAGGTGCATTTAAGGCTCGCCTCATTTTATTTATTAAGTCCACATGATATCCTGGAGATGCCGTAGCAACATAGGGTATTTCATGAGCAGCAGCTATTCCTGCAAGATTCTTCTTAAATTGTGGTTTGCCGGGAATTTTACTACCAACAGGCGTGGTAGTCGTCCACGCTCTATAAGGTGTTGCACCGGATCTCTGAATACCAGTATTCATATAAGCCTCATTATCATAACATATGTAAACGAATTTATGGCCTCTTTCAAGAGCACCTGAAAGTGCCTGTAATCCTATATCGAATGTACCACCGTCACCTCCTATTGCTATAACATGAATCTTCTTTTTCTCTTTAAGTAGACCTTTCCTCTCTAAAACCCTTAGGGCTGCTTCTATTCCGCTAGCACCTGCAGCAGCATTTTCGAATGCTAAGTGCACGAAAGGTATCCTCCATGAGGTTCTAGGATATATAGTAGTTACTACTTCTAAGCAACCTGTGGCTACTACAACTATTGCAGCCTCATCAGGTCTAAGGGCCATTAGTGCTTGTCTGATAGCTAAGGTCGCACCGCAGCCTTGGCATGCAGCATGACCTGGAGCTAGATATTCAGGTTTGGGTAAGGAAATACTCATTCTCTCACCCCCACGAACTTTACTAATTCAGGAATATGACCTGTTTTAGCTATTTCAAGACCATACTCAAATATGGCTTTAGCGTCACTTGGTGTTAAGTCTCTACCACCTAGTCCATATACTACATCGGCTATTAGTGGACGTCTATCCTCATCATAGAAGAGAGATCTTAAATCTTCGAACAGTGGACCGCCAAGAGCTCCAAAGCTTAATGTTCTATCCATAGTCACGATAACCTTTGCTCCAGAGAGTACTTCCTTGAGCTCCTTTGCCGGGAACGGTCGATATACTCGCAAAGCTACTGTCCCTACTTTAATTCCTTTCTTTCTTAACTCCTTTGCAACACTACGCATAGTTCCGCTGGTACTACCTAGAGATATTACAATAACATCAGCATCGTCAGTAGCGTATGCATTATATACGTAGTACTCTCTTCCGCTTACTTTAGTGAACTCTTCCATAGCTTTAGGTATTACTTCTTTTGCTCTATTCATAGCAAATTCCTGCTGAATTTTAAACTCAAAGTAATAATCTGGTAAGGCTAGCGAGCCATAAGTAGCGGGCTCCTCGATGGAGATCGGATGAGCATAAGTCGGCTTCTTCGGTAAGTACTTGAGGGCCACATCATCGTCCAGCATCTCTACACGCTCAAGTGTATGTGTTAAAGTAAACCCATCTAAACAGACCATAGTAGGTAATAGTACTTCTTTATTTTCGGCTATTTTATAGGCCATAAATATTAAATCATAGACTTCCTGAACATTTTCTGCGTATAATTGAATCCAACCTGAATCACGAGCTGCCATACTATCCGAGTGATCTGCATGAATATTTATTGGAGCTGAAAGAGCCCTATTGGCAATTGCCATTACTACAGGAGCCCTTACGCCTGAAGTTATGTATAATATTTCAAACATTAATGCTAATCCTTGGCTACATGTAGCAGTGAATACCCTGGCTCCAGTTAATGCAGCCGCTGTTACTACTGAGAGAGCGCTGTGCTCAGATTCAACGTGCACCATCTCAGCATTAAGTTCTCCATTTGCTATAAAATCACCTAATGTCTCTACAATTATAGTTTGTGGCGTTATGGGATATGCAGCTATGACATCTACATCACATTGTTTAACTGCATGAGCAACAGCTTCATCTCCAGTA
>JAGGUS010000164.1 GCA_021158375.1 Thermoprotei archaeon | reverse complement strand
TTCTTTGCAAAAGCTCTTGATATAGATGTTGATACTCTATTTAAAGCTGTAGCTAAGTCGATATATGATGAGAGAATAGGCGATCTGATATATCCAGATGTGATCCCTACACTTAAAGAATTAAAGGAGAGAGGGCTTAAGATAGCACTTCTTGGCAATGTTATGTTCTGGCCGGGTATGGTTACTCGCGCTATACTCTATCGTAACGGCATCTTGAAGTATATAGACGTGACGTTATTCGGTGATGAAATAGGTGTGCAAAAACCAGATAAACAAGTGTTTCACATGCTTTCAAGTATAGTCCATTGTAACTTAGATGAAATTGTCCACGTGGGAGATAGTCTTGTAAACGATTTCGCAGGAGCGTTATTAGCTGGAGTTAAAGCAGTACTTATCAAGAGGGATCTTGATGTAAATATAATTAAACTTAGCGATAATGCATATATAATAGATAGGTTGGAGGAACTTCTGAAGATTCTCGGTTCTTTTTAAATCAGTATACTAAATACTAAAACAGTCTTATTGATTAACGGCATTCTCAATCCTAGTAACATCTTCTTCGAGAGGCTTAAGCTCTCCTACGCTAATTACTTTCCATATTTCACTATGTCTATTGACTTCTCCTGGCTCTATTTCCCTTAATGGACCGAGAGTTTCTAGCTCCAGAAATAGGTTATTAGTATAGACCTCTACGTTAGATTGGAAGTCGGGATATTCAGCATTACTCTCTATAGATATTTTCTTCACGAAAAGGTACCCTTTGATCCAATAGGCAACATAAGGAGGATTGGCTTTTACGCCTATCTTCAAGGGATCCTTTATATTAGGATCTTGTTTTACGAAAATATAATTCTTACCTAGAATTAGCCGTTCATCACTAATATTAGTATATGGCCATAGTACGATGATTCTATCGGGTAAGAGTCCCTTTTCGTCCACTGGATTTGGCTTAATTGGGACTATAGCAAAACCATTTCTCCTCATAACGGAAATAGCCCAACACGCAAATTTTATGGGCCATCTTCCAATGTTTTCGATTTCATGAACAACCTCTATACTATTGTTATCACTTATAGGTCTTATCAGGATTCTCTTTTTAATCGAATTATGTGGTTCAGGATTGCCTTCAACTATTACTTCGCTATCGGTTATTCTAATTCGAATTGGCTTATCATCAAGCGAATATGATCTAGGCATTGCCTCAGGAGAGACCCATAATCTATGTCCACCAAATATTCTCCATTTGCCTTCAGATGTATCAATGCTGAAATCAGGAACGACGCCAAATAGGTTTACATCCGGGTTCTCTTTGTGCGCTAGGTATATTATCCTAGGGCCTATATCTGTGGTAATACCTATTATAAGATTGTTCATATGGACAAATTTTACTCTGAAACCCTCTATATTGCCTTCCGTCATGTTAATCATGATTTACACCAGAATTACTATTGTAAGAAAGCTGATTTAATAGTTACACTGTAGTGAAGTATAGAGTTACTACTTTAGGAAATGCTTAAGTGAAAAGAAAATGTATAAAGAGATTGATGTCAATTGAAGTGCATTCGGCAAGGGAATGGTTTGAAAGAATTGCTAAGGAAAAAGGAAAAAGCGAAAGCGGCATATCTCAAAAGGAGGGAGCCAGAGAAGGAGTTAATTTAGTGAAGATCTATTCGCTCTTAATTCAAATAGATAAAAAGCTCGATCTCATATTAAAGGAGCTCAAGGAGAGACGTTAAGTTCTGCTCTTCTGTCAATTATATCATTAACGTCCTCACCAGTACCGATGAGCGTTACGGGAACTCTTAATTGCTTTTCGATCATCTCTATAAAGCGTTTAGCCTCTCTTGGTAGCTCCTCATACTCCCTTACGCCTTTTGCATCAGGATAAAGCACATCTAGCTTGGTTAAAGCTATTTGTGTAGCACTATTAATCATTATGGCACGTTTCGCCATCGTTAAGTTAAAAGGAGCTACGCGCCTTACCCTTCCAGTTACTGTAGCTTTTTCTAACAATCCCCTTTTCAATACTTCTTCTTTAGGAAGTTCCCCTATTAGAGGACCTCCTCCTACTCTTGTAACATACGCCTTAAAGACTACTATAACGTGATCTACTCTTTTTGGACCGACACCTACCTCGCTACATACTGCAGATGCGCTAGTATCTCTTGACGTCACAAAAGGATATGTACCATGGTATAAGGACAAGAATAGGCCTTGCGTGCCTTCAATCAATACCTTCTTTCCCCTATCCAGAGCGTTGTTGACTTCTAAGGGTACGTCAGTTATGAAGGGTCTTAGCTCGGGAATATCTTTTGCGAGCTTAGCAGTCCTTCTCACTCGCTCCTCAATTGCAGGACCAACGCCTTGACCCGTAGTCCCTATCTTCTTCGATAGAAACTTGCTCCCTCTATCTTCTAGAATGTGCTTTTCCTCTATTATAGAGCACATAGGATCTACTCCTACTCTATCGGCTACAGACAGCTTGTTTATTTCATCAAAGAATATTTTTGGATTTATATTAGCTCCTGGGCCTATTAGTAACCGCGTTCTTTTATTCACAAATGCACTAGGGATCAATCTGAGTTTGTATTTTACACCGTTCACTACTACGGTATGGCCAGCATTTACTGAACCAGTACGCACAGCTATATCTATATCATCTCTTAGAGCGAGATAGGAGGCTATTTTACCTTTCCCCTCGTCTCCGAAGAAGCCACCTACTAATACGGTTAAGGGCAAGCAAT
>JAGGUS010000291.1 GCA_021158375.1 Thermoprotei archaeon | reverse complement strand
CGTTCTAGAAGGGACTATTATAGGTCCTAGAATAGTTGCTGCAGGCCTTCCACTATCTCAGACATTCGGCCATGGCGATACACATTATTTACCTGTAGAATGGGTTGATTACAGGACTACTAGGAAGCTCACTCCGCTCATGGGCCTTATCTGTGATGGAGTAGATGAATGTCGTAAAGCAGCTAGATACGCTCTTAGAGAGGGGGCTGATTACATAAAGATTATGGCCTCTGGTGGGGTTCTTTCTGAAAAGGATAGACCCGAATATAGACAATTTACCTTAGATGAAATAAGGGCAATTGTAGATGAAGCAAGAGCAACTAAAAGGTTTGTACACGCTCACGCTCAAGGCTCTGAAGGCATAAAGAATGCAATATTAGGTGGAGTTAAGGTAATTGCTCATGGTATTTTCATAGATGAAGAAGGGATAGAATTGGCTAAAGAAAGAGACGTCATATTGATACCGACGTTCTCCATTACTGAGAGAATACTGGAAGTAGGTGAAAAAGCAGGCCTTCCTGAATGGGGATTACGGAAATGTGAAGAAGTATATAAGGCTCATATAGAAAACATTCGTAGAGCATATAAAGCTGGGGTGAAAATAGCTACAGGAACTGACTTCATAGGCGGTGTGTTCAGACATGGAGAAAACGCCCTAGAAATCAAAATGCTCGTGAAGAAGTTAGGTATGAGCCCTATGGAGGCAATAGTATCAGCAACTAAGATAGCCGCAGAAGCAGTAGGTCTAGAGGATAAAACAGGTACATTAACGAAGGGGAAACTCGCTGATATAATCGTAGTTAAAGGGAATCCCCTTAGCGATATCAACTTACTGCTTGATACAGAGAATATACTATTAGTAATGAAAGAAGGGAGGATACTGAAAAGTACTTTATAATATCAAGATTCGTCAAGTGAAAAGGAAGGGCAATAGCAACTTAGCAATAGTTCTTTTACTAATTTTGAAGTCTTTAGGTCTTCGCCTTTGTCTTCAAGATTAGTAATACTATGAAAATAATGGCCGCCACACTTGCCACTCCAATACTAACCCACTCCCATGGAATGACCAACGGTATCCTTCTGCCTTTAAGTCCTACTCCCCATAGAATTACGTTCTTAACGAACTTAGGTCCATCTAGCTCTACGCCATGATACTCGGAGATCCATATCCCTTTATAATGATCTACAGGGGACTCCGAACTAACTATGAGTAAGTTCTTCCTAGGTAATATCTCGGCTGCCATAAGGACAAATCTCCCGCTTGCCCCAATCTCATGGAGTTCTGGTCTTGGAGGTGTAATCTCTGCTATTTTGCCTCCATCTGAAGTCCATGCTATTCTAAATATCCCTCTAGGTGCTTTCTTCTCAAGCGCTATATACCTTCCCTTCTCATGAATTATTAAAGGTGCTGATCCGTGGAATAATGCTGGCTTAGTTATACCTTCCTTAAGGAACTCAAGTGCCCTATCAGGTTCTATCATGGCGGCTACCCTGTAATCAGCTCCACAATTGCTCTTCACATCGGCCGCTTCACAGTGCTCTATCCTCAATCTACTGCCTATTGCTTCTAAGACTTTATTTGCCGCCGCTATTCTTGGAAAATCTGTTTTATAATCATTATCACCTGTAATCCATAAGGTCTTAGCGCCAGAATCAAGCCAATCCTTTATTATGCTTATTTCTTCATCTGTAAATGTCATTACTGGATCTACTAATACTAAGATTAATATATTTGCATCCTTTATATCCTCATACGTTAACTTCTCTGTATAAACTCTCCAGTTGACTTCTGTTATGTTCTTCATCATCCACTTAAGATATTTATCATCATCCTTAAGCCCCTTCTCATAAACCACAACTATCGGCTTATCCTGTGCTATAACTAAGAGAATCACAGACGAAAGCACTACAATCAGCAATATTGATGATATGACGAGCTCTTTCAATGATATAACCTTCTGTTATTAATTTATCACACTAACACTAAAAATATTTTTCTAGAATGTGACAAATTAATAATACAGGGATGAAAATTATGAATAATATAAAAATCAAGGCTATCACTACTATTACACTTATAACTATAATAGTTATAGCAACTTTAGCGATCACTGTTATCAGCTTTTACTATTTAAAGATCTATCGAAGAAAAGAGGGCGTGATCTTAAGGGTAATTACTAGGCATGGATATGATATACTCGAAAAGGCTAGAGTTGCATTCCTAAAAAGTAAGTACGCTAACGAGTATAATATTAAGGATATAGTGTTCATGTCTGTAGACCCCTCTGAATGGATCGATATTATAAGGGAGAGCGTCAAAGAACCAGGTAGAGGAATAGATGTGGCATGGGGTGGTGGTCCTACACTTTTTGATCTACTCTTCAGAGAGGGCCTTCTAGCACCTATAGAGAGTGAGGAAGTTCTCAGTATAGTGAACGAATTGCCAAGAGAAATCGCTGGTTCATCAATGGTTAGGGTTACTCCTGATGGGGAGATAATGTGGGTTGCATCAGCTATATCGTCTTTTGGCTTAACAATAAATAAAGAATTCTTAAAAGAACGTAATCTGCCAATACCTCAAAAGTGGATCAGCTTAATTAATGAGACCTACGCTATAACGCTTCCATCTCCTTGTATAGGTACGGCTGATCCAACAGCGAGTACGAGTAACACTAGAATGTTCGAGATAATACTTCAGATATATGGTTGGAGGAACGGTTGGAAGGTTCTTACACTAATTGCTGCTAATGCAGTAATCTATAGTGAATCTGGTTTAGTCAGAGATGCGGTCATGCG
>JAGGUS010000222.1 GCA_021158375.1 Thermoprotei archaeon | reverse complement strand
GTTGCCTAATGGTGAGGAGCATACTATATTAGCATATGATGTCCTGCCTGGCATTAGATATGGAAACAAGTATTACGTAGCTATAATATGCAATGATGGTGAGGTATCGTATACGAAGAGCGGTCTCCTATTGTACCTTAGGCTAAGTGGAGGTAATGTTGGTCTTCTTTACGATAAGTTACCAACTGTAATAGCCCATGCCTTTGCTATAACTCCAATGTCCCATGTAGATAGGGAAGCCCTTGTCATTACCTTAGTGGATATAACCTCTAAATAATTTTTATTTTATTCTATTACAAATTCACAATATGGATCTCCCTTTGCAATACATTTAGTCTCGACTATCTTAACATCTCTTTTAATTAACTCGTCAAAGTATCCTTTTAACATTCCTTTAATGAGGAAGCTCGAGGGCTCATTAGTCTGTCCTTTATAGAGCTCACACTCGAAAGAATCGGATATTCTAATAACAACTTTACCCTTAAGAGCATCGGCCTCTACTATCTTGACTTTGCCGAATCCCACCTGTTCAAACATTACAGAACCAATTTTTAAGAGCTTCTCAAAGTCCTCACCTATAAGTTCCTTATTACTCTTATATGCACTTTTGCCAAGCGCTATGCCTAATTGATAAAGCCATGCAGTATATCCGCTACCAAGCTCTTCTCTAAGCCTCTTAGCGAATATCTTATAAAGTGTTTTCCTGAAGACTACAACTCTTTCTCTCATGAGCGTTAAGAAGTAACAGTTATTGCATGATGCGAGGCAGTTGAATTCCGGGGTATTATACCTTACATAATCTACTAATTTCACTAATTTGATGTCCCTGACTATATCGTCAATGAGATGCTCTCTTCCAGTTAGGTCAGCGAATACTATTATGTCTATTGGAGTACTACCATTAGGTCTAGATATGTCGAGATGTACTATTGGTACTTTCTTTGATGTAAATACTTGAAGTATATTTGCAAGGACTCCCGGTCTATAAAGGCCTTCAGGAGATACTTTGATATAAATAGGAAATACTCTACGCCCAGGTAAGTAGACAAACCTACCTATTTCATACGATGTATTGAGCCTTATTTCTTCCTTTTTAGTATGCTCATCCATCATTAAGTGCTGCTCCCTCCTTAAGCACTTATTGTACTGTAAGTATTTTCAGTACGGGCTTCCTTATATGTCTCTCTAGGTAAAATTCTTAAGAAACCTGTTATATTATGTTTAAAATGGATATTGTTTAAGTACAATATATAACTATAATTATCACTATTCAGATCATATTTATAGATTTTTATAGTCCATTTCTCGAATAATTTTTATAGTGAATTGAGCGATTTAACATGTAAACGAAGAATTATTTGTTTCTCAACATTTAAATTACTAATCCAGAAGAGTATAATTCATGATGAATTCCCCTCCAGATAATGGTAAGACAAAAATTGGTGTGATATTCTCGGCGGTTCCTCCAAATGCTCCTACATGGCCACATGTAGGTTATAACTATGAAGAAAGAGCTAAGGAGTTAATAACTAAGCTTAAAGAGGCCTTTCCAGACATAGAGTTTAAGTACCGGGTAGTATACTACGTTACAGAGTGGCTTAGGCGTTTCGCCACGGATAAATCAAAGCTCCATACTCTAGAGGATATTAAGAAGATAGTACATGAGGAGATGGGAGATGTTATAGGCTTTATCGTATGGTATTTAGGGCTTTGGAGCGCAGGAATAACTCAAGCAGTTGTCGAAGCTAATAAGCCCGTTATATTAGTAGATGATATCTTCTGCGGTTCCGGAGAATTTATACTGTCCTATGCACAAATTAGAGGAAAAGGCTATAAAGTCGTTAAGATCGCCTCATCCGATTTTAACGATATAATAAGGAAGGTAAAGCTTTTGCATGTCTTGCAGAAGTTAAGGAATTTAAAGGTAATAGTCATAAGGAGAAGTTTTCCAGAATGGTTTGATTCCTATGAAAAGGCTCTCTCCGAAACACTCGGTTCAAAATTAATACGTGTCACCGTTGATGAACTTTGCAAAGAGTATGAAACTACCGACATCGATAAGGCTAAGGAAATCGCGGATAAATGGATTTCGGAAGCTCAATCAGTAGAGGTTGATAAAGGAGAGATAGTGAAAGCTGCAAGAATGTATTTAGCAATGAAAAAACTTATGGAGAAGTACGGTGCAGAAGCTATTACAATAGACTGCTTCCCGCCAGGGCATAAGGGTTTGCCAGCATATCCATGTCTAGGCTTCTTCCAATTACTAAACGAAGGGTATATTGCTACATGCGAGGCCGATTTAGATTCATGTATAACTCAAGCCGCAATACAATTCTTAACTGGAAGACCAGGATTTGTATCTGATCCTGTAATAGACCAGGGAAAAGGTCAGATAATCTATGCTCATTGTCTAGCAGCAGCTAAAGTTTATGGTAAGGATGGAGTAATGATGCCTTACAGAATTAAAACGCACTCTGAAGAGAGAGCTGGTGTTTCAGTACAGACATACTGGCCTGTAGGAGAGCCGATAACT
>JAGGUS010000230.1 GCA_021158375.1 Thermoprotei archaeon | reverse complement strand
CTTTAGTCATAACTGCATTTAATACTAAGGTTGATTTCATAAAACATTTTAATGAAATCTTACCTCCTAACATAGTAGTGGACAAGATACTTAACCTTAAAGCTTATGGCTATACGGACATAGCGTTGGCGCTCCGCGCTACTTATATAGAATTAATGAAATCTGGCCTAAGCGAATATATTGGCATTCTAATAACCGATGGTGAATGGACTGCTGGAGAGAACCCCCTTAAATATGCATCTCTATTTGATAGACTTCATGTAGTATGTGTGCCAAGTAAATGGGCCGGCTTTGCTAGAGCTATTGCCAGGAAAGGTCATGGAGAATTTTTCTTCATCAGAAATCTATCCGATCTATTTAGGCATAACTTGATAGTAACATAATATTAAAATGCATTAATATGCTTAAGAAGAGTTCACCTTATTTGATTCGATGTCCTCTAGAATCACTTTTAGGATGATACGTACCTCCTCATTTTCATTTAGTTTGCTGATCACTAGAAACCCTATGTAATCTACTTATAGGTTTTCCCTATATTCTAAAGGTTTAAAAACGACAAATGCAAAAGCACCTTATAGTAATTGTCGTAGGGTGATCAAGTGATGCTCAAGGTTACTAACGCACATAATGCTTTCCTTGTTCAAGATAGCTTTGACTATGATAGAGTTGTAGTAGATTCCATATCCTATGCAACAGCAAATATTTTAGCTGGAAATAGGGAAGATAGCCCCGCCATAGAAATACTAAACGGTTATATAGAGTTCACTTCTTCAAAACCAGCACTAATAGCCGTTACAGGACTAGCCTCTGTAATGGTAAATAATAAGAGGGAGAAGCCATGGCAGCTCATACCCGTAGCACCGAATTCAAAAATAAGAATTGAAACCTTAAGCTCTAGCGTTGCTTATATTTCCTTTCCAGAAAGCATATCCCATTCAGGTGGAAGAAGACAAATAGAAGTAGGTTTTACCATAGACATACATGAGGAACGCATTTTAGAACTTCTCGATGAGTTACCTGCTAGAAGAATACCATCTCATTGCATACCTAACCCCTTACGGAAGGTTGAGATCTCTGCAGAATTATTACTTAGTGGAAAAGGGAAATTGCCTAAATTATTTGTAATTCAAGATAAGGATCCTCATAGTATTTCCATGACTCCTATAGGCAACCTCTCACTCTCTCTATCAAGAGTTCCTGATGTCGATCCAAAAATCGGCTCTATGGTAGTCAGTAATCCTAATGTACATGTAATAACTAATCCTAGCTCAGCGAACTCACCAATAATAGCTGAAATAGGCCCGTTAAGTCTGAGTGCTTTAGCTAGAGCTCCTGACAATGCTATTGTTAAAGTAAATTATTCAAGGAGCTCTGAGGTCAAGTCTAAAGAAATAATAAAGGAAGTGGAACTTATAGATAAGATAAAGGCTATAATAGCGAACGCGCGTAATGCGCTTCAGCGTGGTGCTAAATTGGTAAGAGTAAAAATTAAGGAGAAGATATTCGAGGTCTGGGTAGAGGAGGCATAAGGAAATTTGATGGTGATGAGTTAATGGATTCTGAAAAATTAGAGCTACTTCGTAAGCTTAGAGAAGAGTTGAAGAAAGGTGGCGGTCTAGACCGTATAGAGAAACAACATAAACAAGGCAAGCTTACCGCTAGGGAAAGAATTGAAGTACTCCTTGATCCAGACTCTTTTATAGAATATGATGAATTTGTTCTTCATAGAGCTACTGAGTTTGGTATGCGGGAGCGTAAGTACCTAGGTGATGGTGTAGTCACTGGCGTAGGACTAATAGAAGGAAGGCCTGTAGCGGTATACGCACAAGATTTTACCGTAATGGGCGGCAGCGTTGGCGAAATGCACGCTATGAAGATCGCTAAACTACTAGATATGGCTTTGAAATTAGGAATTCCCGTGATAGGTCTTAATGATTCAGGTGGTGCCAGAATTCAAGAAGGCGTAGATTCACTTAAGGGCTATGGTGAAATTTTTTATCGAAACGTACTGGCATCCGGCGTTATACCTCAGATAGTAGCCATAATGGGACCATGTGCAGGAGGTGCTGTTTATTCGCCTGCACTTTCAGACTTCATAATCATGACTAAGAAGAGCTTTATGTTCATCACAGGTCCTAAGGTTGTAAAGGCGGCAACTGGTGAGGAGGTGACCTATGAGGAATTAGGAGGTCCTCAAATTCACGCTTATCATAGTGGTGTTGCTCACTTTGTTACTGAAGATGATGAGGAAGCATTGGATTTAATACGGAGACTCCTTAGCTACCTCCCATCAAATAATATGGAGGATCCTCCCATAACTAAAACTGATGATGATCCTAATAGAATGGATTACGAATTAGATGATCTAGTACCAGATGATCCAGAAACTCCTTATGATATGTATGATATAATCACTCATGTCCTAGATAAAGATAGCTTCTTGGAAGTTCATAAATTCTTTGCTCCAAACGCTATTGTTGGTTTTGGCAGATTAGACGGCATTCCTGTGGGTATTGTTGCAAATCAACCTAAGGTCTTCGCTGGAGCATTAGATATAAACGCATCCGATAAGATAGCTCGTTTCATAAGGTTCTGTGATGCCTTTAACATACCTATAATAACTTTTGTTGATGTACCTGGCTTCTTGCCTGGTACTGCACAGGAACAAGCTGGCATCATAAGGCATGGCGCTAAGATCATTTATGCATACTCCGAAGCTACAGTACCGTTACTTACTATAATAGTCAGAAAGGCGTATGGAGGAGGATATATAGCAATGGCTAGTAGACATCTTGGCGCTGATGTAGTATTTGCTTGGCCTACTGCTGAGATCGCTGTGATGGGTCCTCAAGGTGCGGTAGAAATAATATATAAACGTAAGATCGCTGAAGCCCCAAATCCTGAAGAGCTAATAAAGAAGTTTACAAAGGAGTATAGGGAGAAATTTGCAAACCCTTACATAGCGGCATCTCGTGGATACGTAGATAAAGTAATAGAACCTCATGAAACACGTCCCCTTCTCATAAGATCTCTTAGACTCTTACTTTCCAAGAGGGCTCTCAAGCCGAGAATACCCAAAAAGCATGGGGTGATGCCTGCTTGAGGTCAAATACTATAAATAAGGAAGTAGTCGCACTCTTAGCAGTTCTTGGCCTCGTTTATAAAAGGGAAGACACTAATAGTCACATACAACCTTATATGAACGCTATGTCAATAAATAATATCAGCTATTGGCGTCTAGCGTCTCGACTTGATCTATTGAGGTGTAGGACTTGGCGAAGAAGAAATTCAGGGTTACGATAGATGACGAAATACTAGAGGTCGAGGTAGAAGTAGAGGAGCCTAGATCTATTATTAATCGCATAAAAAGGATACTGTATGGTGCTAAGGAAAAGGTAAGCCCTATTAGTTCCCCTCTACTAAAGGTTAGCACTTCCAAGAATGAAGTGCGTGCTCCATTACCGGGTAGAGTGATCTCTATAGATAAAAAGATAGGTGATCAAATCAAACAAGGCGATGTAATATTGACATTAGAATCAATGAAGACTCGAGTAGAAATAAGAAGTCCCATATCAGGTATCTTAAGGCGCATCTTAGTAAAAGAAGGGCAAGTGGTAAAGCAAGGAGATCTCCTTGCAATAGTTAAATGATTCTCTGCAGTTTATACTCGCAACTTTATGTTAATGGCATACTCCTCTTTAAGCTCATCTACTAACTTTCTGAGTTTAACTACATCAGGTCTTACTAAACCCTTCCCATGAGGAACCGGTCTATATATTTGAAAATACCACAGCTTAACTCCTAACTTATTCAAAACTGAGGCCATTTCCCTTAGATCATCTATTGTTAATAAAGGCTCTACAATTGTAGTTCGGACTTCAAAATCTACATTATAGTCCTTAAATATCCTTATAGTCTCTATAACTTTATCATATGCATCTAATCCTGTTATACTCCTATATTTCTCCTTAGGAGCTTTTAGATCGACAGCTGCTTCTAAAAGACCTATCTTGCATAGCTCTTCTACTATATTAGGCCTCGTACCATTAGTGTCTATTGCTATCCCATATCCTTTCCTTTTAAGCTCTTTGCTTATCTTTATTACACTATCTCCTTGAAGAAGCGGCTCACCACCAGTAAACTTTACTGCCCCAACAGCCCAATTATCCTTTAGCATGTTCATTATTTCCTTAAGTGTAATCTCCTTACCGCCTAAATAGTGAGGGTAGTTTTGACAGTATGGACAATGCATATTACAGCCCGAGAGGAAGAGGACTGCACACACATCATTTCTACAATCAACAAAGCTTACTGGAATTATAGAGAAGACTTTAAGCTTTAATGTCATTTCAAAGACCCAAATCTAAGTGGAGATATGAAACAATTTAAATATAGCGCTTAAGTGATGAATGCAGAACTCTCGTTAACAAGTCGATTGAGAATTGCTATGTAATGCAGGCTTAATCCTCCTCTATGACTACATCTCCTTTCTCTATAAGCTTGCCTAAACTCTCTCTTAACCTTCTCTTAATTTTCTTCATGAGTTTATCTAATTCCTTGTCTCCCCTTATTGATATTTCAAATCGATCAATCTCCATTCTAATTAATGCATCCATTCCGGATCTCCTTATCATATCTATCGTTTCGTCTATTGCATTTACAACCGCTTCATACGCTTCATCGTTTAAGTATATTACTGATAGTGTACGAAATGCTGACATGCTACCACCCAATATTACTCCTCTTAGATCTTAGTAATAGAGCCTATTAAAATTTCTGAATATTTAACATT
>JAGGUS010000261.1 GCA_021158375.1 Thermoprotei archaeon | reverse complement strand
TAATTGCAGTGGTTATGCGCGTAACCTTATAAAGAAGCTTATAACTCCTTTTAGGAGCTATAAGCTTAGGTTTCTTTAATAATCCTGCTGTTATGGAATAAACTCCCAAAATTATTCCTATAAGCAGAATAAGGTTTTTAGGTATGAGCGCTGAAAGGCGATATAACGCTATTCCTAAACTCAGATAACCAATTAGTATACCTAATATAAACATGAAGCCATAACTCAGTACTATCCTGCTCCCTCTATGTATTAGGTTGATGGTTATTAAAAACGCTGTATAAATGAGAAAAGTGCAGGGATTTATACTATCAGATAGGGCTAATGCTATTATGTACTTCAGTTTGGGGCTTTCTATACTCCCCTCTATATACTTCCCCCTCAATGTGTCCAATATAAGAGAAGCTTGATTGCTAGTAAGAGTTACATTTTTTCCTTCGCCATAATATATGGCACTTCTATTTTTTGAACTATTCCTTATCAGCATATTTATATTTTTTAAAGGTTTTTCTCCCTCTATTATTGCTATAAGCTTGCTCTCTGTATTATTTAAAAATATGATTATAAGTGGCGTTTTCTTTGTCTTATTCGATTTAAGTATGTGTTTTATAGTAATAAACATCTCTAAGTTTTTTATTTTTGTGAGATCACGTTCTTCTACTTGAATGCCTTCTCTCTTAAGACATTCTATAGTTTCTACACACGAGTGGCAATATGGAATCGTAAATACTATTGCATAGATTTTATTATTAGATGTTTGATTCTCTTCCCTAAGCTCTTGTGTACTTAGAATTTTACCCTGAATTATAGCCATTATTATTTGAGCCTTCTTGCAATCAAAATTTTTCATCTTATTATTTATCATAAGAATGGGTTCCCTAAACTTCTCATAACTCTCTTTAAGTCTTATTATATCGCTAGCATTTGATATAGATCCTAATGCGATTACATTATTCTTTTCATGTGAAATGATTACGACAAAAGGAATTTCTAAGGTTTCATTTAATCCTAATACCTTAGATATTAAGAGGAATTGTTCTTCATACGTCTTATTATCAACAGATCTATATTCAAAGTTCAGACCTTTATTTCGAATTTCCTCTTTAAGCGATATACAGTCAGGACATAAATCGCTTCCATAAAGAATTATATGATACTTCTCTTTTACCAGGCCGGCATTTATATTGATAAGTGCTTCTAGAAACAGTATTGCTATTAGGAAGAGGGGTATTACAACATATTCTTCTCTCATAAGCTCTACATATTGACTATACCTTGTGTAGTATTTTATCTTTTCAGTCTCTTTGATAGTCTATATTCAACGCCTTCTATCTTAAATCCCTCATCTATAAGCGTCTTTAATAGAGCCTTTTTAGTGGAGTCAACAGGTATTACTATTTCCTCTATTCCTTTCCCTCTTGAGTAGAGCAGAATTCCTCTAAGTAGTGCCCTTAAGGAGCATGAAGGCTCTCTATAAGTGACTGCAAGGTAGTCTATTATGGTAATCTCCTCTGGTTGAAATTCTGCTATACCACAGAACTTATCATCAGAGTATACGGCTAGGGATATCTCGGATTTATAGTACCTGTATATCTTAGAATCCGCCTTTTCGGTTATACTGCTCCACCAAGTTGATGGCATTGCCTCTATATCTTTGTATAATGCCTCTCTTTCCTTCTGTGAAAGTACTTTAACCATAAGGTTTTCAACAGGAGGCAGTTTTAGTTCCCTCACTCTCACTCTGAGCAATAAGGTCACTCCATCAACTATATAACCTCTCTTTAGGTAAAATGCAAGTGCCTTGAGATTATTGTACTTTACGTTTAACCTAACAATCTTGACTCCTCTCTTCTTGAGTCTTCTCTCTACTTCACTTAGAAGTGCACTACCTATCCCCATATTCCTATATCTCGGATCTACTGCTAATGCTTCTACATATCCCTTATTACCATTATGGTAGGCTTGGACAAAACCTACCACCTTCCCATTCACCAATGCTACTAAGAATATACTCTCCCTTGCCCTAGCCTTTAATAGGCTCATATACCACTCTATACCTTCATCATCTAATCCGCTTAGGCTTTGTTCATAAATCCTTAAGATATCCTTACTATCTTCTGGTCTAGCCAACCTCACGGTAAGAAGATTGAGTCAAGCGCTTTCACACATCATTTCCTGACCTCTACACTAAGAGAGTAAGAATTAGGGGGTTATAAATGTTGGGTATCTTCCCTTCTAATCATGATACATTATAAGGATCCGAGGGCAGTATTCTCTAAGTCACTTATAAATTATGAATAAATAGGAAATAAAAGGGCCTTCAATCAAAATAAGACCTATTATATTAACACTCACCTATACTCTTAGATAATAATATGTGCAATGACACGTCTATTTTTGGAATTTTTATTCCATTCACTATGTGCTTAGACGTTTTAGGCGGTAATTTATTATGCGAAAGTGCAGCATGAAGTACGAGTTCCTTCGTCACATGTATGTTTGGTCTCCATGAACGCACTATGATGTTAGGCGAAGAATAATCGACTATGAATACTGGAACTAATGTCGCTCCTAACAGCTTTAGCGCGTTATAACGATGGTGTCCGTCTAGTATTATATGATATCTCTTCTCTACTAGTAATGGATAGTGAAGAACTCCATCAAGCATTATTTCCTTCATTATTTTCTTCACGTATTCGTCTATAACACGCTCGTGTTCAAGCAAGTCCTCGATTCTTACTAAGCGAACCTCATAGGCAAACTCGCATCCCTACTACCTCTTAAGGAGATACTAATGAAGTGCTATAAATGTCTTTTCGTAAGGTAATATTGGATAACTCATGTGGATTCGCGAAAGAATAATATCCGCTTTAACTTGGAATGAACTCGATTACATTCCATGGGTAGTCAAATCTAATCATTTACCGCGCGGATATTGGGAGCGTATTCTCAGAAATAAGGGGCTCGGGATCTCTCATCATGAACAAGTATTCAAAGTAATTCTCCCACCTGATATATCATATGAGTATAAGTACATGGGCGATTTCTTAATACGAACGTATATAACTCCTATAGGTAATATTTCTGAGAAATTGAGGATAAATCTACCATCTGAAGGAGGAGAGCGAAGTTCTCAGTGGAAGATTGAATCGTTTATTAAAGATCCTAACGATTACAAAGTACTTGAGTTCTTAATAGAGAACATGCGAATAGAGCCCAGCTATGATGATTTCAAATTAGTTGATGAGGCCATAGGTAATGACGGTGTAGTGTGTACTGATTTGGGATATACCCCTTTAATGGAGCTTATAGTTAATTATATGGGCTTTAAAACCTTTGCTCTTGAATTGAGGAGAAGACCAAACAAAGTGGAGAATCTAATGGAATTAATACATGAGAAAAAATTAGAAATATGCAAGATCATAGCACGATCACCTGCAAGAATAGTCCTACTCGGCGATAATATAGATGAAGTTATAGTTGATCCCAGACTTTTTAGAAAGTACTGCATCCCATATTATCAGGAATATGTAGAAATGTTGCATAAATATGGTAAGATCGTGGGCTCGCATATGGATGGACGGCTCAAGAAGCTAAAGGATTTAATTCCAGAGACAGGTCTTGATTTCATACATGGTTTCACTCCGCCTCCATATGGTAACTTACCTCTACAAGAGGCAAGAAAGCATTGGACAAAGATTGCAATATGGTTAAACATACCTGAAACAATATTCTTTTATAATCCCGATGATATAGCGCGCTTTATTAGGAATTTATTGAGAGAAGGAGCACCTGGTGATGGTTTAATATTAGGAATAACTGAGACCGTACCACCAAAACGCAGATTGATAGGATACAAGGTGATAACGGAGACTGTGCTAAAATACGGTAAGTATCCAATTTCCATTTAGTAGATAATCTTCTGATTAAAATGTTTCGCATTACCATAGAAAAGTATCTATAAGAATGTAGATTCCCGCGAGGATAATGAGTACGCCGCTCGCTCTATTTATATATTTGACGATACGCATAGATATACCCATAGCCATACTTTTCGAAATAACTATAACTATTCCTACTCCCGTAAAAGGTACTACTTCCATAGTATATGTTAAAGCTATAATCATCAACTCTAACGTTGACTTTGCCTTTAATGAAGCCAATATCAACATTAAGAGAACAGGCAACGAACACAACATCGAGACCATCCCATAAGTAAATCCATAAGTTACTGCCATGAGGCCTGTCCTTAAGCTGACTTTCTTTATTCCAATAGGCATCCTATAGTAAATACCTATCTTAATGCCCCTTAGTGATAGCAACCCTATTACT
>JAGGUS010000157.1 GCA_021158375.1 Thermoprotei archaeon | reverse complement strand
TATCTATAGCAAAGTATAGACTCGGCCTTACTGCAACGCCGTTTAGAAGCGATGGATTACATAAGATGTACGATGAAATAATAGGGCCTATAGTATATCAAGTGACCATGGAAGAACTCCAGAGAAGAGGCTATTTGGCCGAACATATAGAGAAAAAGATCTATGTAACGTTAACTCCGGAAGAGAAGAAGGAGTACAATAAGCTAATGGGCATATATCTTAACTACTGTAATGAAGTGCTTCCTCATATAGACGATCCGAAAGAAAGATTTAAGGAGGTGCTGAGGTTATGTCTTAAAGATCCAAAGGCTCGGGAAGCCATAAGAGCTAGACATAAAGCAAGGCAAATAGCATTAAGTGCAGAGAAGAAGATAAAAGTAGTTGAAGAACTATTAAAGGAGTTCGTCGATGAGAAGGTAATCATATTTTCAAGGTATACCGATATAGTACGCGAAATATCCAGACGATTTTTCATTCCCAAGATACTGCACGATACTCCAAAGGAGGAGAGAGATCTTATTTTAAAGTACTTCAAGGAAGGAAGAATAACTAAGATAGCTACTGCAATGGCTTTAGATGAGGGAGTAGATGTGCCGGATGCAAGCGTAGCCATAGTCATAAGTGGTACAGGAAGCAATAGGGAGTACATTCAAAGGCTTGGAAGAATATTAAGGCCTAAGAATAAGAAAGCCGTACTAATAGAAATAATAACGAAGCATACAATAGACCATTCATTAGCGTATAGACGGCGAAAAATGGAGCTTTTTGAGGTATAAATATGAGCTTTGGAAGGAGAAATTTATTACTTAGAAGAATAGAGAAATTTTATGTTCCAATATATTTGGATAGCTCTCATACAGACCTAGTAAAGGAAGTTATAAGCATATATGAGAGCTGTATAGGTAAGCCACTACATATGCTGGATAGAGAACTCGTAATACAAATAGTCGGTAATGAGAAACTTGCAGGAGGGCTAATACACGTAATGAGGTATTTCTATAGGCCAAGGAGACCTAAAGAACCTAAGGTAGAACCTAGAAAATTGAGGTTAAGAGCGTTCGAACTAGTAAACAGAATATATAAAGGTTTCGTGCCCTCATCTAAGAGAGATGAGTTTTTACGCTTCTTAAAGAAGGAGCTTGGAATAGAGGATGAGCTGGATATTTGGGCGGATGAAGAAGAAGAGCTTCTACTTTCAAGAGTTAAGGAAGTAACGCCGGAGGATGTTATTAAAGCATATAATTTTGAAGTTATAGACACCATATTTACCTATGCTAAGGAAGTAACGCTTCAATATAGCTCAGGAGATCTAACAAAAGGCTATTTAGCAAAAATAATAGCTCGTGAGGCTAAAAGAAAGGGACTACTTTATGATATGTACATAAAGGATGATAGACTAATAGTTAAACTGTATGGGCCGGTGGAGGTATTCGGAAAGCCGACGAAGTATGGTGAAAGGATAAGTGACGTAATGATAAAGATAATTCAGATGTTAAGTTCAAGTATAGACTGGGAGATATGGGCTAGAGTTCAATTTAAGAGAAGCATGCTCAGGGTATTAGTGATATCTGGAGAACATATGCCTTCTATAGAAATGCATAGGGAAGTGTGCAACGATATTTATGATAGCACGTTAGAGAAGAGGATAGAGGATTCATTAAGAAGTATAGGTTTTAAAGTCATAAGGGAGCCTGAGCCGATAGTCTTGAGGACAACAATAATGGTACCCGATTTCATAATAGAGAAGGATGGAAGAAGAGCATATCTTGAAGTTGCTGGATATTGGCGAGATAAATATGCAGAGAAGAAAGCATTGAAATTAATACAACTAGCAAAAACATCGAGTAGGAAGGTACCAATCATAGTACTCGCAGAAGAAAAGCTTAGAAGATATCTTCCGGATATAGGGATACCGATAATTTACTATAGGAGTAGAGGAAGCAAGGTCATAATACCTTATGGAAAGTTAATGCTTGAGTTCAATAGGATCTCTTCTTAGAGCGCCTTTCCCTAATGAGCTTCGCTTCAAGCTCTAATAACTTTAAGTAATAATCATCCTCCTCAACGGAAAGCTCAGGAGGTTCTGGTAGCAGTTTATGGGCATAGAGCTTAAATAGGGAATCACGAATTATGCTGAGAGACGCCGTTATCTCTTGAATTGGATCGTATACGGATCTGATTTGTTGAGGAATGGAATCTAGTAACTCTCTAAGCTCTGAAATATCGTCAATAAGTGATTTAATCAAATCCCAAGTACCATAATCTAGAGCAATGCCAATGCTATACCAACGCTTAGTTCCAGATTTAGATACAATTTTATATAGATACACTTTATCTCCAGAAACCTTTACTCCTAATGAGAAACCAGGCCTCCCACCGTATATCTTGTGACGTATATAGCTTACAAGTTCAGGAGACCCTACTTCATGGAGAAGAGCTAGAAGTCTATTTTCAAGTTCATTTAGTTTAGACTTTAATCGCTCATACGTAGCTTTATACGAGGAATATTCGGATAGTAAAGCATCTATAAGTCTACGAATATCAATAGATATTTCTGCTATAGAATTCCCTATTATGACCTTAAGCGATCCGTCCTTTATAATCACTTGCTTATTGCTTAAAGCCTTTTCTAAGTCCTTAGCAAGCTCTTGTACGATTGCTTCACTCATATGTACTCATTCTAACCCTTAGAAAGGTAGTATATTAAGATAACGTTTATCAAACAAAAGTAGAACTTAGCGAATTGTGAGAAGTTATTAAGAGATGAGTTAAAATGAACAGACAATATGTTTAAAAAGGCAGTTAGAAATGACTTAGCTCTTTATATGTCGTTAGTAATTGATTAATCTATTTACTTACTCCTTATGAATTCTTAAGATCTATTCGTCTGAACGCGATGTATTCCTTATTCCTCCGCCATTACCTCTTCCTTTTCTTCTACTGTCTCCTCTTTCTCTAATTCTTTTTGCTCTTCAGGAGGAACTTCTTTTACAAGATCAGAATAGCTAGAGGGTAGTGTGCCTGTTAACCTATCAACAAGGATGTTATAGATCTCTACATCATCCACTCTTCTAGTAAGTATGAACATATCGGAAGCGCCACAATTAGCACAAGAGAACCTTACCAGATAAGTATTATCTTTTCTCTTTTCTATAGTGAATTTAACCCGCTCAGTTGCTTCACAGACAGGACACATATGCCTAGCTAACCTCAACCTTTGTCTTGCCTTAAACCGCTTATACTCCATCACACGCCTATAGAATTGCCTTAAACGTCCTCTTCTTCTACGACCCATATTAGCTCCCGCATTATTATCAAGTATCAAGATATACTTAAATCTTATATTGGCATATGATCAAACGTGCCCGAGCTCTCGATGACATGGGAGGATATATTCAGTTGCTGTAGGACGATAGCTGAACAAGTAAAGAGGCGTTATGGAAGACCAGATATTGTAGTGGGAATACTCAGATCTGGTGCTATACCTGCAGCTATAATCAGTATGCTTCTAGAAGTCGATGAAGTATATATGATACGCATAGTACATTATGATGACTCTATGCCCCCTAAAGAAATAACACGTGAACCCAAGATTTCAAGATTTGAGAACGTAAAGACTTGTGTGAAAGGACGAACTGTATTGGTAGTAGATGATTTAGTTAGAAGTGGAAAGACTTTAAGAAGTATTATCACAGAAATTAAGAAAGCAGGTGCTAGGAAGGTAATAAGTGCATGTATCGTGTTAAGAGAGTCAGATAAGAAGCCAGTAATGCTTCCGGATATATACGTAGTTAGGACGGCACAATGCTTAAGATTCCCATGGACTAGAACTAAAGCCTAATCGCCCTTATACCCTGTTCTATAAGTACATCAAAGGGTGTTTCCTTCAGTAGTCGTACAAGTCGACATAGCGTCTTTACTGCTATATAAAATGCTTTCTCACCCTTATCCCTTGATGCCTTAGTGGATATACCCATTACACCGCTTTTTGTAAGATCACGTGTCTCTGAAGGAAAGTAAAATCCTCCTCTAGGGATTTTAGGAACTTCTTCATCTTTAGCGCGTTCCATTTTTACAAGATGCTCATGTAAGAATAGGTTAACGGAGGTCTCTATAGAGCCTGCATGTCCCATTTCGTCTACAGGGAACATCCCTCTAATCGCATCCCACCATTGAAAGATTACAACAAAGGCTATCTTCTTTTCCCTACACATACTTGCTACTTCAGTTAACGATGCCAAATTCCCGCCATGACCATTGACTATTACAACCTTTTTAATTCCATGAAAGTTTAAGGCAAGAATTATATCTAAGACGTATTCCCTAAAGACTGCTGGCCTTATAAAGATAGTCCCTGGAAAATGTCTATGATGAGCACTAACACCAAAAGGTACTGGCGGTAAGCAGAGGACAGAGCACTTCTTACTTACCTCTTTAGCTAATGCAAACGCTATTAAATGGTCAGTACCTAAAGGATTTTGAGGACCATGTTGCTCTGTAGAACCTACGGGTAAAAGTGCTATATCGTGTTTCTTAAAGTACTCTTCAGCATCAACCCATGACATTTCAGAGAGTACATATGCGTTCTCACTATCATTCATGACTGACACCTTCGTGCTTATAAATTTTAAGATCTGGAGATATATTAGGGTAACTATCACAAAGGAGAGAAGAACATCTTAATAGAGAAGGTAAAGTTTTCTATAAGGAAGCTATTGTATGATAATATGTGGAACGTCTCGCTATAATAATACCTTATACTAAGGAAAATAGAATAAGCTATAATGTATTGATAGCTGCTTTAGATAGAGATCATATAGACATACCCATTTATTTAATGAAAGGGGGCATAAGGGAAATATTAGATAATGTAAGAAGGCTTTCTGAAAAATACAGAAAGGTCATTGTGGCCCTAAGTCTTATGACTACACAATTAGTTAGGATATTGGACGATATCATGCTCCTAAATAGGGTAAAGTCGAAACTGAATAACATAATTAGTGTTGCTGGCGGGCCTCATCCAAGTGGAGATCCATGTGGCACGTTAGAGTTAGGTTTTGATTTCGTATTCATCGGAGAAGCCGAAAGGAGTTTTGTAGAATTTATCGCTAGAATTATAGAGGGTGATGACGTTTTTAGAGTAAAAGGTATTGCATATAAGGAGAACGATAGTTATTTCATGACAAAAAGGCCTGAACCGATAGATCTAAACGACTATCCACCGTTTCCTGTAAGGCGATCTATGTACAATCCAATTGAGATTACTCGTGGATGCCCATTTGCATGTCGTTATTGTCAAGTATCATATATTCATGGAGTTAGGCCACGTCATAGAACAGTAGCTAATATCTTGGAATACTGCAAGCTCATGCTAAAGCGAAGAAGGAAAGATATTAGATTCATATCGCCTAACTCATTTGGCTATGGAAATACTGATGGTAAATCTATAAATCATGATGCTATTGCAGAGCTCATAGAGAGGCTATATTCAATCACAGAAAGGGAAGGAGGAAGAATATTTTTCGGAACATTTCCAAGCGAGATAAGACCTGATTTTGTAGATGAGGACGTACTGAAGATTCTTAAAGGAAGAGTTGCAAATAAGAGGGTAATAATAGGAGCTCAATCGGGTTCAGATAGAATGCTTAAGATAATAGGTAGAGGACATACTAAGGAGGACATATTGAATGCTGTTAGGTTAGTTCATAAGTATGGATTTAAAGCGGATGTTGATTTCATATTTGGACTTCCTGAGGAAAATGAGGAAGATATTATTCAAACGGAAGAACTGATAATAAAGATAACGAATATGGGTGCAAGAATACACGCGCATACATTCATACCGCTTCCAGGAACACCGTTTGCTAATGCACGTCCAGGGAAAGTACCGGATAGGATAAAGAGGCTTATATATAGATTAACTGGATATGGACTAGCATATGGATATTGGGAAAGACAGGAAAGACTAGCTGAGAAGATCTATCGTCTACGAAAGATAGGCGTAATAAGGACAGATATTAGACCAAAAGTTGTATAGTTCATATACTCCATTAAATAAGACAAATTAGCTTTTACTTAAGGAAAGAATATGGTTATATTATACATATAACAAGAGTTAAGTTTTTATATTGCCGGATTGAGACTAATAATGACTGAGGGCCCCACTCACAAGGGTGGTGACTCCCCTTAGGAGTCGTACTTTGTGCGTGAGTGGGTAGCCCAATGAGGTCGTTCTTCTACTTTTTAGAGTGGATAATGATATAAAGAAGCAATCAGGATATGTAAGTGGTATATACATGTGGGATCTAATTTCAATAGCGGCAATAATGTGGTTTGCCATATTCATAGCCCTAATTATAAGAGACTTGAGGAAGAAAGGAGTAGTAGAAAACGTATTGGGTAAAGCCATTACTTCAGCAATATTAGCACCATTCATTGCGATAGCACTTATTATCATTTCAAAAATAATACTCATAGGATTAACCATTTTGGTAGCAGTAGTACTTGCTTTAATCGCGCTGAGAATATTAAGATGCTTTATTAGAATACATCTAAATCTTTAAAAAAGAGGAAGTAATAGCCTATTAAAGATTATGTGGAGCATACTATATTACCTGCGTAATAATCCCGAAAAATTAAAGGAATCTCAGAGGAAGAGGGGTCTAAGTGTAGAAGTAATCGATAAAGCTATAGAGTATGATAAGAAATGGCGACAAAGGCTTACAGAACTGAACGCTTTAAGGCATAGACACAACGTAATAAGCCGAGAGATAGCCAAGTTAAAGGGAGCTGAGAGAGGAGCAAAAATAAGGGAAGCTAAAGAAATCCTTAAGAAGATAGAGGAGCTAGAGGAGGAGGTAGAGGAGCTAAAGAATAAACGTGATGAGATATTACTTAGTTTGCCGAATATAGTAGATGATGATGTTCCCATTGGCGAAGATGAAAGTGACAACGTCCCCATATACTTTTACGGGAAGCCGAAGGTTTGGAGAGGTCATCTAAAG
Source organism: Thermoprotei archaeon (assembly GCA_021158375.1). GTDB lineage: Archaea > Thermoproteota > Thermoprotei > QMSL01 > B3-G16 > B3-G16. The sequence continues at coordinate 106 of JAGGUS010000157.1, read as the reverse complement.
TTATTTCTAGAACAGACTAAAGGGCATGAAGTAGAATATGAAGTAATAGATTGGAGACCTAAAAGTCAATACGATCTCCTTAAAGTATTAGGCAAAGCGGACACAG
>JAGGUS010000197.1 GCA_021158375.1 Thermoprotei archaeon | reverse complement strand
AGTTGTTAATAAATGTTTCGTGTAAAAATAACTAATATTAACATCATAATGTTTAGTAATTCATGGTTACATATAATAAGGGAAAAACATTAATGTTAATTATGCCCCTATCTAATGCTGGTATCTCCTCAACGTATGAGTTATTAATAAAGCATTTAAGAGATGAAATATTAAACTTCTGGTTAATTAGAGCAAAAGATAGACTCGGCTACAAGGTAACTTTTGATGAAGCCGGAAATTATGTTGGTGAGCATTCTAAAGGAATTGTAGCCCACTCAAGATTAATATGGGCTTTTCTTACGGCCTATGAGTTTCTTCGTGATAGCCGATACCTTGATTTTGCAATACATGGTATTTCTTGTTTTCTTAAATTCTGGGACAGCGATTATGGTGGCTGGTATTGGAAACTTGATTTAAATGGGAAACCCATTGATCCTAATAAACGTCTATATGGTCAAGCTTTTGCGTTATTGGCTTTAGCCAAGCTCTATCGTATACTTAAGGAGAACCGCTTTCTAGACCTTTACATAAAGACACTAAAAATTCTTAATGAAAAAGCGTCATATAAGGATGGGTTCTATCATGAATTTACTAAGAATTGGAAAATTAAAGACTCAACACCTAATGGATGCTGGAACATGAACTCTCTCATGCATTTCATCGAGGCACTAATGGAGGGAGTTAAAAACGGAATCAGTGAAGCACACGAGCTTCTTAGTAATGTTAAAGACTTCTTTAAAGAGACATTTTTTGAACCACTCGGCACGCATATAGCAGAATACATGACCTTTGAGGGAAATATACCTAAAGACTACTATGTTGTAAATATAGGACATAACTTAGAAGTTTCTTGGATGTTTTATGAACTAGACGAAAAAGATATTTCAAGAAAACTACTAGAGTTCGCAATTAATAGTGGCTGGGATAAGGATAATGGAGGTTTCTACGAGGTTCTCTTTCCATATCGCAATATGATCATTACTGATAAAGTTTGGTGGGTACAAGCAGAAGCCCTATCCGCTTTAGCCACATTTAAAACATATGATCTATTAGTCAAGCAGATATCCTGGTGCTTAGACAAACAAGCAGATCATAAGTTCGGAGAATGGTATGCAGTATGTTACACTGATGGTAAAGTAAAAGATCCGCAGAAGGGTTCAGAATGGAAAGTGTGTTATCATAATACACGCGGGGTAATAAAAACAATAATCTCTTTAAGAAATATGAGATGATATTTAGACTTTATTTTGACCACTTAGCTCCAGTTAGCTCCTCAAGCTTACCCAGGAACCTATTCCAATACTCTTTAGCAGCGCCATATTTATCATCGCCAAATTTATTGATCCACTCCTTTGCCTTCTCATTACCTGCATTTGCTTCCTCTCTGACAAATGTCCAGAATATATCTACAACCTTCTCACTTTCCCAGAACACTGGAATAGCTCCTGCCTTAGCGTCATACTCTATAACTTTTACTAGAGTTCTCTTACCGTGGTCTATTAGATCTACTTTCACGTTGTACGCTTCATTTAACAATATATTTGCTAATTTCTCCGCCCAGCCCCTGTGGAACCTGCAGATACCCATATCTTCTGATAACATCATCTCCTTTACTAATCTATCAAGACATGCTTCAGCGAATTCTTCAGGCTCTGTAAATGGCGCATGATATCTAGTGAAGAATGTACCTTGGAATGGTAGGGGAACTAAGAATGCTGGATCCCAATACTGACAAGGTGCTATACATCCCTCATCACCTAGTGGAACATATACTGCTAGATCTCTGAATCGAACGCCTAACTTCTCCTCCCTCTCTCTGAATCTTTTGCTTAACTCTTCTGATGCCTTTCTTATGCCCTCGCCTAATATTTTTGCTACTTCCCCTTTAGCAAAAGCTACATTTCTAGCCAACCCTGAGACTATCTCTGCATTTATCTCTGAATCCTCTATCTTATATTCGTCAATATTAAACCTAGGCTTCTCCTTAACACCGACCTCCTCTGGAGTTAGTAGGCCCCTATATAAGCATTCCATAATCCATCCTGCAAGCGTTCCAAACTCAATAGCATCAAAGCCCATCGCATCTACTACATGAACTGCCTTCTCTGCTGCTCTTTGATCGAATATTCCACATATAGTAGCTGAAGCTGTATAGACCTCATAGTCTTTCTTATACTTGTCCCATACTTTCTTACATACAGCTGGACATGGTTCTCCACATGTCTTAAATGATTTACTAGCTATTATCTCATCATTAAACTGCTTTAAATAGTGTCCTCTTATTAGCTTTTCATAGAGCTCTTTTCTCTTCTCCTTATCCAGGTATATTTGATTCCAGTTAAACATAAGGCATCTGTCACCTAATGTAGAATAGTTGACGCCAAATGTCCCACCGCTACCCACCTTCGGTGAATATCTATATTTCTCTGTAGCGTCATATGCTGCTTTAGCTAATGGCTTTCCTATATTTGCTTCAAATACTTTATCTACTGCATCTCTATCCTTTAAGTTAAGTCCTGGATATGTCCTCCAATCATTATTTCCTCCATAAATTATTGCTACGACACCATGCGCTCTGAATAGTACAGACCCTCCTCCTGCTCTTGCCATCCAATCCTCTGCGCCTATGTCAAATTCGCCATCCTTGACGACATAAGAGAATATACCACCCATGTTAGTGTTTATGGCAGCAGGCCCAACTACTAGAATTCTGAACGGCATGTATCCACTATCAGTCTTGTATACATCTCTGTACTTATTGAGCAAATACTTGCTTAAAGCGAAGACGCCCTCTTCTCCCTCATATCCTTCATAGATTCTCATTAGTTCGTCCATACTGATATTTTCAAACTTTGTCTCAATTCCTTCCTTTGTACCTTTAATTATAACTATAGTCGGCTTTTCGTCTTTTCCTTCTATTGTAATGAAGTCAACACCTACAAATCTGAATGGGTAAGCAGCACCACCCATAGTTGAGATATACAGTCCTTTCCATAGTGGTGATCTAAACACCCCTATTAGCCTGTGTGTACCAGGAATTACTCCTCCTGCTAATTTCCCCATGCCTATACATAAGACGTTATGTTCATCGTATGGTGAATATTGATAACTCTTATAGAGTT